>JBEVVH010000004.1:0-54487 GCA_040507245.1 Candidatus Thiodiazotropha sp. | reverse complement strand
TTGGCGCCTACGGCTCGTCGGGTTTCCAGTATCGCCTCGCGACTACCGGGGACTACCAGCCTTCGCTTCGCTTTCCCTGGCTGGCAGCGTCAGAGTGGCCCCGTAGATACTGCTGCTGACCACATGCCAGACATTTCCATACAACGAGGCGAAGGTGACCAGCAGGGCAAACCCCGCAACACTCAGCAGAATGCCGACACCATGGGTGATTGCGTGGGCGATCTCCTCACCGAGTGAATATCGGCTGCCCGTGGCCTCAGTCTGCATTCCCAACCCACCTCCCAGACTCCAGGGTGTTCCCGTTCACTGCTCCGTCACTCCGCGAATTCCAGACGTTCCTGTATCTTTTCCAATGCCTGACTGGCGCAAACCTCATCCCGTTCGCCTCCTGGTGCGCCACTCACGCCCAGAGCGCCCAGCAAGGATCCCCCCGAGGTGATGGGCAAACCACCCTGCAGCACCAGGATACCCTCGACGTGATTCATCTCCTGCTGGATGTCCCTGCGGTTGTCCCGAAACACACCGGACGCGACGCCGGAGAGGATCACCGCATTGGCCTTCTCCCGGGCGATCTGGATGGTAAACCGACTGGCTGCGGCATCCCGAAGCACTGCGGTTTCCGCCCCATCACGATCCACCACCACTGCAGTCACCTGATAACCCTGGGCGCGACAGGCATCCACTGCGTGTTTGACCAGTTCCCAGGCCAGGTCCGGGTTCAGACGCTTCACCATGATCACGTCACCGGCAAACAGTACAGCGGGTATCAGGCCGCCGCAAATGAGCAGCCACGACAGGCATCTCTTCTTCAGCACAGGGGGTCTCCGATCAGGTTGGAAATTCTCCGGCGTATTTTTCGATCCATTCCATGGCGGCTTCCTCCCCCGAGATGGTTCGGTCCTCGAGGGTTTTCACCATTTGCTTGTACTGCTCAATATAGCAAAGCTGCTCGACCATGCGCACCGCATACGCGGTTTCCGATTCGATGAACTTGACCCCCACCAGGAAACCCTGCTCCTCCTCTCGGCACCAGACCACCACACCCGTGGCATGGAAGCGCGGGGGGGTAATGGGGATCGCGATATTGATCTCGGTACCCGGGTCAATCGCCATGTCAGACACGAAACACAACCCGCCGGAACTGTAATTGGTAAGTTGCTCCCGGTTCATGCTTACCCGTCCACCGAGTTGAAAGTCGATGGGTACGTCCGTGGGATGTCGGATGTAGAGGCGCATGGGCTTTGTGGCAGTTTTAGTAATCCGGGTTGGTTTGCAGATCCAGCCGGGGTCGGTTGGCGGGAACCCTTCAGAATGACACCCCGGTAATCAAGATAAAGCAAAGGTCTGGCTTTTTTTCAAGTATTCCATACTTCCAGCACGTAATTCACCCATCCGGATGGGACATCCAAAAGCCCCGGATCGTTTCCAGCAGCCGACGATTTTCCTGTTGCATGTTGCCTGACAAGATCACAGAATCATTTGCATGAACACCCCTCCGTTTCTCGAAATGCTCACCCGGCTCATCGGCGCCGCCTCCATCAGCAGTGTCAACCCGGACTGGGACATGGGCAACGCGCCGGTCATCGAATTGCTGGACGAATGGCTGCGGGGACTTGGGTTTTCCACCGAGATCCAGGAGATACCCGGCTACCCGGGAAAACTCAACCTGATCGCCTCCGCCGGCCGGGGGTCAGAAGGACTGGTGCTCTCAGGGCACACCGATACGGTACCCTGCGACCCGCAGATGTGGAACCAGGACCCGTTCGTCCTGACCGAACGGGACCAACGCTACTACGGGCTGGGTACCGCGGATATGAAGGGCTTTTTCGCAGTGGTCATTGAGGCGATCCGGGAACTGCCCCTCGACCGGCTCAAGCAACCTCTGGTGATCATCGCCACCGCGGACGAAGAGAGCAGCATGTGCGGCGCCAAGCACCTGCTCGACCTGCATCGCCAACTCGGCCGTCACGCGGTGATCGGCGAGCCGACCAGCCTGAAACCGATTCGCATGCACAAGGGCATATCCATGGAGGCGGTCCAGCTGATCGGTCAGGCCGGGCATTCCAGCAATCCCGCACTGGGTGTCAACGCCCTCGACGGCATGGTTCAGGTGCTCGGTGAAATCATCCGCTGGCGGGAGGATCTGCAGCGCAGGTACCACAATCCGGCCTTCGAGATCGACGTACCCACGCTCAATCTCGGGCACATCCATGGTGGAGACAACCCGAACCGTATCTGTGGACAATGCGAGGTGCAGTTCGACCTGCGACCGCTGCCAGGCATGAACCTGGAATCCCTGCGCGGCGAGTTGCACGAACGCCTCGCGAATACCTTGAGCGGCAGCCGGCTCAAATGGGAAAGCTTCCCCGTGTTTGAAGGTATCCCCGCAATGGAAACCGCCCGGGACGCGGCCATCGTTCAGGCCTTGGAAAAACTCACGGATACCCCCGCCGGTGCGGTGGCCTTTGGCACGGAAGGTCCCTACTTCAACAGCCTCAGCATTCAGACCGTGGTGTGCGGCCCCGGGCATATCGATCAGGCTCATCAGCCGGATGAGTATTTGCCCATGTCGCATATTCAACCTGCAATTAACCTGATAAAGTCCTTGGTTAAACAGTTCTGTTTATAGGAGCGGGTCAGGCTGTATGGCACGGGCAGGCCGCAAGGCATCAGATAACTTCGTCGATTGGTTACGCGGATCATCCCCGTATATCCATGCCCATCGGGGACGCACCTTCGTCATCACCTTTGGTGGCGAAGCGGTTGCGGACGACACCTTCCCTAACCTGATTCACGACATCGCCCTGCTCCACGGGCTGGGTATCCGTCTGGTACTGGTGCATGGCGCTCGTCCTCAGATCGAGGAGCGGCTCAATACCCGGGACGTGGAAACCCAGTTCGTCAACGGTATCCGGGTCACCGACGCGGCCGCCCTGATGTGCGTCAAGGAAGCAGCCGGATCGGTGCGGGTGGAGATCGAGGCGCTGCTCTCCATGGGCCTCGCCAACTCACCCATGGCCGGGGTACGCATCCGTGCGGCATCCGGTAACTTCGTCACCGCGAAACCCATCGGGGTGCGGGACGGGGTCGACTTTTCGCATACCGGACTGGTGCGTCGGGTGGATGCCACGGGTCTGGAGCAAAGACTCGAGGCCGGTGCGATCGCCATCGTGCCGCCCCTGGGGTACTCCCCAACCGGGGAGGTGTTCAATCTGAGTGCGGCGGACGTGGCCGCCTCGGTGGCGACTGCCATCGGCGCTGACAAACTGATCTGTCTGGTGGAAGCCAAAAGCCTGACCGACTCGCGCAAGCGCCTGATCACCAACATTCAGCCCCGTGAAGTCGACAGCCTGCTGATGAAACGGCCGAAAATGCCCCAGGATCTGCGTCTGCACCTGCAGGCTGCGGTCATCGCCTGCCGGGGCGGCGTGAAACGCTGTCACATCATCGACCGGCAGGTGGACGGCGCCCTGCTGCGGGAACTCTTCACCCGGGACGGCGTGGGAACCCTGATCAGCGCAGAACCCTATGAGGAGACCCGTACCGCCAGTATCGACGACGTGGTCGGCCTGCTGGGATTGATCGAGCCCCTGGAACAGCAGGGTGTTCTGGTTCGGCGCTCCCGGGAGTTGATCGAAACCGAAATCGATCACTTCACGGTGATGGAACGTGACGGCATGATCATCGCCTGCGCGGCACTCTATCCCTACCCGGATGAGGCGATGGCGGAACTCGCCTGTGTCGTGGTGCACCCCGAGTATCGTGGTTCCGATCGCGGTGAACGATTGCTCTCGAAAATGGAGACGGCTGCCCGTCATCAGGGCATTGGCAAACTGTTCATTCTCACCACCCAGTCCGCGCATTGGTTCCGGGAAAGGGGATTTGTGCTCGGTGCCCTGTCCGATCTGCCGATGAAGAAAAGGGCGCTGTATAACTATCAACGCAATGCCCAGGTGTTCATAAAAAACCTCTGAGGCATCACGGTTCACCCTTGCCAATACAGTCCGTCGAAGCACCCACGGCTTAATTCAAACGCTGTTATTTTTCTTTATCGCGGACTATTATCGGGTGTTCTGGATAATCATAATGAGCTGGAGGGACCAAGAGCATGGGATATTTGGTATGGACGGATGACCTGGATACCGGGATCGACGTAATCGACGGTCAACACAAACGCATCGTCGAATACATCAACAAACTGCATGAAGCACGTCTGAATAACGACTCAAATGGCATCGGCGAAATCATCGCCGCCACCATCGACTACACTGTTTCACATTTTACCTTTGAAGAGACCCTGATCGAGGACGCGGGTTATGAGTTCATTCGTCCCCACAAAAAGGTCCATCAGCTGTTCATTCGCCGGGTATCGGAGTTTAAACAACGCTTCGACCGGGGCGAAGACATCTCCGAAGAGCTGCATAACCTGCTGGCGCGCTGGCTGTTCAGTCACATCCGCAACGACGATGCCGCCTATGTCCAGTCCGTGAAGAGCAACATCCTTAAAATCACCGAGGACAAGTCGGACAACGGCTGGCTGGCCCGTTCATTCAAACGTGTGTTTGGTGGGCGCCAGAGATCCGAGCGGATTTAGTCGACAAATGATCAGGTTCACTCCTCGATACTTTCGGGGGGTGCCACCTTGAGAACCTCTTCAATGGTGGTCAGGCCTTTCATGACCTTTTGCGCACCGCTCAAGCGCAGCGGCCGCATGCCTTCGCTGATCGCCAGGCGACGGATCATGTTGACATCGCAGTCCGGGGTGATGAGACGTTTGATCGCGGGTGAAACCATCATCATTTCATAGATGCCCACCCGGCCGTAGAAACCTGTCTGGCGGCATTCGAGACAGCCGCTGGGTTGATACACGTGACTCGGTTTGCTCTTCGTCCGCAGCGGGCAGATCAGGCTGTCCCAGAGTTCCTCGTTCAGCGACACCTGTTCTTTGCAGTGCGGGCAAAGGGTCCGGGTTAAACGCTGTCCCAACACACCGAGCAGGGTCGCACGCAACAGGTAGGGCGGTACGCCAATCTCCAGCAGCCGGGTGACCGCCGTCGGCGCGTCGTTGGTGTGCAGAGTGGAAAACACCAGATGGCCGGTCAGCGAAGCCTGCACCGCCATTTCGGCGGTTTCCCGGTCGCGGATCTCGCCGATCATGATGATGTCCGGATCCTGGCGCAGCAGGGTGCGCACCCCGCTGGCGAAGTCGAGTTCGATATTGTGCTGCACCTGCATCTGATTGAAGCTGGGCTCGACCAGCTCGATCGGGTCCTCCACGGTGCAGACGTTCACCTCAGGCCTGGCCAGTTCCTTGAGCGTGGTATACAGCGTGGTGGTTTTTCCCGAACCCGTGGGCCCGGTAACCAGGATGATGCCGTTGGGTCGATTGATCAGGGATCCCCACTGATCGGTCTCCGACTGGGAGAAGCCGAGGGCGCGGTAATCCTTGACCAGCACCTCCGGATCGAAAATTCGCAACACCAGCTTTTCACCGAATGCGGTGGGCATGGTGGAAAGCCGCAACTCGACCTCCCGACCCTGGCTGCTGCGGGTCTTAAGGCGTCCGTCCTGGGGACGGCGCTTCTCCGAGACATCCATGCGCCCGAGTATCTTGATCCGGGAGGTGACCGCGGTGCCCACCGACGGCGGTATCTGATACACCATCTGCATCACCCCATCGATGCGAAAACGGATGTTGGTCTGGTTGCGGGTGGGTTCGATATGGATATCGCTGGCGCGTTGACTGTAGGCATACTGCAACAGCCAGTCGACGATGTTCACCACATGCTGATCGTTGGCATCGAGTTTACCGCTGCGCCCCAGCTCCATGAGCTGCTCCAGGTTCTGCACACTGGAGCCGCTGTCCTGTCGATCGTCATGGGCGGCGCGTACCGCTCGTGAGAGGCTGTAGAACTCGACCAGATAGCGTTCGATATCCACCGGGTTGGCCATGACGCGGCGAATCTGTTTGTTGAGAATCGGCTCGAGCTCTTCCTGCCACTCCCGCTGAAAAGGCTCCGAGGTGGCGATCGTTACCTCGTTCGGCCGCACCTCCAGAGCGATGATCTTGAAACGCTTGGCATAGGCATAGGACATCACCGCGGTGATCGCGGGCACATTGATCTTGAGCGGATCGATGTGCATCAACGGCAATCCGACTCGCTGAGCAAGCCAGGCTGTCAGACGATCCAGATCCAGAACGTTTTGCGGGTCGCGCTGATCCGGCCACTTATGCTCCGCGATCATCACCAGTGGGTGCTGACTGCGTCGGGCACCCTGATTCACTGCCTGGACTGTTTCGCCCAATTGATTGGGAATCAGGCCGTCCTCCACCAGCCAGCCAAGCAGGTCTGCCAGTTCCAACGGCCGCTCCGCCAGGGTAGTGATCATCGTGCAATCCCAGTCATATCGATAAAGCCCTTACTCCTTGATCCGGGTACCCAAGATACCGCTGAACCCATCATGCAGAAACGCCACAAGCCCAACCTGTGGACTCCCGCGGCTGGATAAAGTTTTTACTGTTTCCAGGCAATCATCAAGCGCAACCCGGAGTGCACGGACTTAAAGTCCTTAAACCGGTACTGCGGTGGTATCCACCACCCGGCGCAGCACAAAGCTGGAATGCACACCGGTCACCCCTTCGATGCGGGTGATCTTGTTCAACAGCAGCACCTGGAAGTCATCCATGTCGCGCACCACCACCTTGACCTGGTAATCCGCATCCTGGCCGGTGATCAGCAGGCACTCCAGCACTTCCGGCATGGCGCGCATCGCCGCCTCGAAGCGCTCGAACCGCTCCGGGGTGTGCCGATCCATGGAGATGTGGATCAGCGCCATCAGGTCAAGCCCGAGCTTGCGATGGTCGAGACGCGCCCGGTATCCGGCGATGATCCCGGACTCCTCCAGGGCCCGGACCCGTCTGAGGCAGGGCGATGGGGACAGCCCGATACGCTCGGCCAGCTCCTGGTTGCTGATCCGACCCTCCTGCTGCAACACATCGAGAATCCGCCGATCGAAGCGATCCAGAGTTATGTTCATGTTCACTTTTGACACGAATGAACCTTTGGTTTCAATTATTACGATATTAAAGACATATTATTGCTCAATATCCGTATATTGTCGCCATATTCGCAAACATCTGCCCGTTATTTTGCATTAGGCTTTCAACATCGGCCACAAGCCATCACCCACCCGGACCTCTCCCCATCAGGAAATCCCTGGGAGTCTCCGGAACGACCCGGCAGGTTACCCCCGCCGGGTCCTGTCAGAGCCTCACGAGGGCCTGACCCGGGACGCCGCCGTCGGGAGATCACCACGGCGACCACTCAATTCCACACACAGGAGATACCCGTGAAAGCCTTCGATCATCGCAAATACCGCCCAGACCCGGTCGTCGCCATGACGGACCGTCAATGGCCCGACAACCGCATCGAGACCGCACCGGTGTGGGCCAGTGTCGACCTGCGCGATGGCAATCAGGCCCTGCTCGAGCCGATGAACGTCACCCAGAAACAGCGCCTCTGGGAGTTGCTGGTGAAACTGGGTTTCAAGGAGATCGAAGTCGGATTTCCCGCCGCCAGCGAGCCGGACTACGCCTTTGTACGGCGCCTGATCGAAGAGGACAGGATCCCTGGGGATGTCACCATCCAGGTGCTCGTACAGGCCCGCGAGGATCTTATCCGTAAGACCTTCGAGGCCCTGCGGGGCGCTCGGCGCGCCATCGTCCACGCCTACAACTCCACCTCCACGGTGCAGCGGGAACGGGTGTTCCGCAAGGACCGGGAAGGGATCAAAGCGATCGCGGTGAGCGGCGCACGGATGCTGCAGCAGGAGGCCGCTCGCTATCCGCACACCGAGTGGGTTTTCCAGTACTCACCCGAGAGTTTTAGCAATACCGAGTGGGATTATGCCGTCGAGGTATGCGATGCGGTGATCGATGTCTGGCAACCGACCCCGCAAGCCCCCTGCATCATCAACCTGCCCGCTACCGTGGAGAGCAGCACCCCCAACCGGTTTGCCGACCAGGTGGAGTACTTCTGCCGGCATGTATCCCGACGCGAGGCGATCATCGTGTCCGTGCACACCCACAACGACCGGGGCAGCGCGGTTGCGGCGGCGGAACTGGCCCTGCTTGCGGGGGCGGACCGGGTCGAGGGAACACTGCTCGGCAATGGCGAACGCACCGGCAACATGGACGCGGTCACCCTGGCGATGAATCTCTACAGCCAGGGGATCGACCCGGGCCTGGATCTCTCGGATCCGGACGAGGTGATCCGTGTGTACCGGGAATGCACCGGACTTCCGGTCCATCCCCGCCACCCCTGGGTCGGAGAACTGGTCTACACCGCATTTTCCGGTTCGCATCAGGATGCGATCCGCAAGTGCCTGCATGTTCAGACCGAGGACGAACCCTGGCAGGTGGCCTACCTGCCCATCGATCCCAGGGATATCGGACGGGACTACCAGGCGGTGATACGGGTCAACAGCCAGTCGGGCAAGGGCGGCGTGGCCTATGTGTTGGAACGCGACTACGGAATTCGGTTGCCCCGCTGGATGCAGGTGGAGTTCGCGCCGATCGTGCAACAGGCTTCCGAGCGGATGAAAGGGGAAGTGAGCAGCGAGACCATCTACCAGTTGTTCATGGAACACTTCGTACAACCCCGGGGGGCCTACCGGCTCGCCGGATACCGGCTCGATCACACCCAGGGACAGGAGCGCATCGAGGTGCAACTGCGTAAGGGCCACCAGGAGATCCGCGTCGAGGGAGAGGGACAGGGAGCGATGTCGGCGTTTGTCGACGCCCTGTCGAAGATCGAGGGTCCGGTGATTCAGGTGGCGGACTACGCTGAGCACGCCCTCGATGAAAGTACCCAGGCGGAAGCCGCCGCCTATGTGCTGTTGAAATACCGGGGGGAACGGATACCCGGCGCCGCCTTCGACCGGGATACGGTGAGCGCCTCGCTCAACGCCCTGCTCTCCGCATTGAACGCAGCGCAGGGTGACCGGCAGGCCGCATAGAAAGAGAGGCTGTGCGATAACTCGTTCCCACGCTCTGCGTGGGAATGCATACCAGGTTAGCGAGATTGATCAAACACCATGAGTTGATCTTAACCCGAGTCTGCAACGAGTTGAGGTTCATTCTGTACAAACTACAGGGACAACTGAAATGCTGTTCCGTTGATACCCCTCTCCCTGGCCCTCTCCCGCAAGGGGAGAGGGTATTTAGCTGGATGGGTTTGTAGTGTTTCCATCTGGTTCAGTCTCTGCAGAATCCCGGGTTCCACTTCGTTTCACCCGGGCTACATTCGAGCAGTCACTCAACGTACTTCAATTGTGATTCCCCTCTCCCCTTGCGGGAGAGGACTAGGGAGAGGGGTACCAATCAAACTGTGAGCGAAGCGAACGCCACAACTCAAAACTAAAAACTCATAACTAAAAGCTCACCCAAGGGTGTCACTGCCGAATGCCTTCAATCGACAACACCAACTCCACATCCCGGGAAGCCGGCCCCAGATCGAACGGGATACCGAAATCTGCCAGGGAGATGGTGGTGGTTCCCAGAAAACCCCGACGGTAGCCCCCCCAGGGATCATTGCCATGACCGACCGATTCCACATCGATCACCACCGGCTTGGTCACCCCCCTCAAGGTCAGATCACCTTTGAGTACCGCCTTGCCGCCTGCGCTCTCTTCATAGGAAGTGGAGACGAATTTCGCGGTGGGGTACTTGTCCACGTAGAGAAACTCCTCGCTGCGCAGGTGTTTGTCCCGTTCGGCGTGATTGGAGTCGACACTGGCCGGAACGATATCCACGCTGACCTTGGAGGCGGCGGGATTCTTTTCGTCATAACTGAAGTTACCGCTGAAATCATTGAAGCGGCCATACAGCCAACTGTATCCCAGATGCTGGATACGGAACTGGATGAAGGCATGGGTTCCCTGCCGGTCAATGGTGTAGTCTTCGGCATTCACGGACGGCACCCACAGGGTGGCGAGTAACAACATAACAAGGGTTTTGCGAATCATTGGATATTCCTCCAAGTGGTTAAGAAAGGATGTAACCCGGTGTGGGTCATGCGGTCTCACGACCGCGCTTGAACTGCTGGGTAATGGTGGCAACGCGAGCGCCATAGGATTCGGCGGTGGCCAGGTCACCGCTCGACGGTGCAGCAGACGGATCCACCTGAAAACTGGCGGCCATGGGGCCGATATAGGAACCCACCCGATTGGTGACCTCGGGTCCAGGACCCTCGAGACTGTTCATACTGTCCGGATCGCTGGCTGCGGGATGCAGCCCCAGGCTGACAAAGATCATGCCCTGCTGCATGGCATTGATCATCAGACCCACCAGGGTGTTGAGCTTGTCCCCGGAGAAGGAACTCGAGTTGGTGAACGCACCCGCCACCTTGTCTTTCCAGGCTTGGGTGAACCACTTGCCGGCGGCCGCCTCGAGAAAGGTTTTCATCCCGGCGGACATGCTGCCCATGTAGGTAGGGGCACCGAAAATGATGGTATCCGCGTCATCCAACCGATCGAGATCGGCCCCGGCCTCCTCGAGCGTGAGTAACAGGGCTTCCACCCCGGAGACAGACTTGGCGCCTGCCCATACGGCCTCGGCCTGGCGCTTGGTGTGGCCATAGCCACTGTGATAAACGATTGCGACGGTAGTCATAACGACATCTCCTCGGTTGTGAATTCATGAATGGATGTGAATGTTCCGACCGATCACCGGCCCAGCATGCGCTTGAGGGTCCGGTCCCGATCGAACCAGTGATGTTTCAATGCCGCCAGGGCATGCAGCACCGAGAGCACTACCACGCTCCAGGCGAGATACAGGTGCACCTTGCCCGCAATTTCCTCCTGTTGTTCGCGTCCGCTGATCAGCGCGGGCACTTCAAACCAGTCGAATACCTCCAGTCCGCGTCCATCCGCAGTGGAGATGAGGTAGCCGCTGACCATGATGGCGAACAGAATCAGGTAGAGCAGTGCATGGGCCAATACCGCCGCCAGCCGTTCGTAGGGACGGTGGGTCTGCAGATGCTCCGGGCGGGGATTGACCAGGCGCCATACCAGACGGAATGCCAGCACCAGGAACAACATCACACCGATCCCCTTGTGCCACCAGGGCCCCAACCGGTACCAGGTGTCGTAATAGCCGAGACTGCGCATCCACAGACCCAGTCCGAACATGCCGTACACGGTCAGGGCGCCCCCCCAGTGCAGCGCGATGGCCACCGCGCCATAGCCTTGTCGATGATTGAAGACGTGCATCAGAAACGACCCTCCTGGTAGTCCTGAAAGGCCTGCCTGAGTTCCGCTTCGTTGTTCATCACAAACGGACCACGGCGTGCCACGGGTTCCCGTAACGGCATACCCGCGATGAGCAGAAAACGACTGGTCTCATCAGCCTTGACTTCAATACCTTCCCCCTCGCCCATGACGGCCAGGTGGTGGGGTTTGATACTGACTCCGTCGACCCGGATCAGACCATCCACCGGATACAGGAAACCCTGAAAATCCGCGCTGACCGGTTCAACAAGTTCCTCTCCGGCGGGCAGTGTCACGTCAAAGAAGATCACCGGCGTCACCAGATCCCGAACCGGCCCCTGGGTACCCAGGGACGTTTCACCCGCCACCACCCGAATCTGGGTGCCACTATCGCGGGATTCCAGGGCCACCTCGTCCCGCTCGAACTCCTGATAACGGGGAGCGTTCATCTTGTGCGTCGAGGGCAGGTTCACCCACAGCTGGAAACCGGCCAGCAGCCCCTCCCGCTGACGCGGCATCTCGGAGTGCACGATGCCACGGCCCGCAGTCATCCACTGCACACCGCCCGCTGAAAGAATGCCGCTGTGACCCGCGTTGTCCTTGTGCGCCATCTCCCCGGCGAGCAGGTAGGTGACGGTCTCGAATCCCCGGTGGGGATGGGGCGGAAAACCGGCGATATAGTCATCCGGCTCATCGGAGCGGAAATGATCCAGCATCAGGAAAGGATCCAGCTGAGGCAATTGCGGCCCACCGATGAGGCGGGTCAAACGTACCCCGGCGCCATCCGATGTTTCGAGTCCGGGCAGAATCCGGGTCACGGATCGATTGCGTTGCGTCACGGCCTGCATGTCAGCCTCCTGTGCCCAAAGGCAGTTATTCATGAGTAGTTAAGTAGGATTTTAGATTGCATATTTCAGGGATAAAGACCAATATTCAGGAATCACCATTGCAATTTCAGCAACAATCAACCTGTCATGAACCGTCTGGAATCCCTGGAAAGCTTTGTTGCCGTGGTCGAATCGGGCCGCTTCAGCACTGCGGCCGAGCGACTGGGCATTGGCAAGTCGGTAATCAGCCGACGGGTCTCCGAACTCGAGGATCACCTGGGCGCCCTGCTGCTGCATCGCACCACGCGTCAACTCTCACTGACCGAAGCGGGTCGTGCCTTCTATCCCCGAGCGGTACAGGTCCTGGAAGACCTGTCCGATGCGGAGCAGTCAGTCTCCCAGGCGCAGCAGGAACTCAGCGGGCGGATCCGCCTTGCCGCCCCGCTGACCTTCGGTCAGCTGCATCTGGCTCCGGCATTGACCGCCTTCATGGAACAGCATCCCAAGGTGATACTGGATGCGGATTTCAACGACGGTGAGGTCAATCTGGTGCAAGAGGGCATCGATCTGGCCCTGCGCATCGGGGAATTGGCGGACTCCAGCATGGTGGCGCGCCCGTTGGCGCCGATCCGCTTACTGGCCTGCGCCAGCCCCGGTTACCTGGCAAAACATGGTATTCCGCAGACCCCCCAGGATCTGGAGCAGCACCAGGGGCTTTGCTACAGCAACATGCCGGAACCACAGAAGTGGCGTTTTATCGACAGCACAGGACGCGGCCTGAGCATACGTATCCCATTGCGCATGCAGGCGAACAATGGGCAGATTCTTCTGGAAGCCGCGGCCGCGGGACACGGCATCTGTCTGACACCCACCTTCATCGCCTATCAGGCGATTCTCGAGGGACGCCTGGTGCGTATCCTGGAGGATTACCAGAGTCCGGCCGCAACGGCCTACGCCATCTATCCCAATCGCCGCTTCATTCCTCAGCGGGTACGGGCATTCGCGGACTACCTTCGCGATCTTTACGGCGACCAGCCCTACTGGGACGAAGGGATCTTTTAATCAATCCTCATCAAACGCATCAATCATCTGTAGCGCGGATGCAACGAAGCGGAATCCGGGAAGCCCTAAGCCGATAGTCGGCAATTGATACCCCTCTATTCCAACCCGGGATCACGCGAGCGAAGCATCATGCCTGGCACTCGATGCGCAGCCTCACACACCCAGGGTTTTCTCACCCGCCTCGACGCATTGATAAATGAGCGTATTGATGGTCATGGGACCCACACCGCCGGGCACCGGCGTATAGGCACTGACACGATCGATAAGCGGGGCCATCTCGATATCCCCGACGCCTCCCGGATGATAACCCGCATCCACAACCACTGCGCCATCCTTGACCCACTCTGCTTTGATATATTCCCGTCTACCCAGTGCACCTACCACGACATCCGCTGTTTTGATGATGCCCGGTAGGTCTTTGGTTTTGGAATGACACACGGTTACCGTCGCATTGGCATTCAGCAGCATCATGGCCATGGGTTTCCCCAGGATCGGGCTCCGACCCACAATCACCGCATGCCTGCCTTCAAGGGGAATCTCATAGGCCTGCAGGAGACGCATGATCCCCTTGGGAGTGGCGCAACCATAGGCCGGTTCGTTCATCGACATCCGGCCGAATCCCAGACAGGTCACCCCATCGACATCCTTGCCGATATCAATCGTATCAAAACAGCTTCTCTCATCGATCTGCGAAGGTACGGGATGTTGCAGAAGCATGCCGTGAACATCAGGATCCCTGTTCAAACGCTCGATTTCATCCTGAAGCCTTTGGGTGGTCGTATCCTGGGGCAGAACCACACTCAGAGAACCCATGCCAACACGCTGACAGGCATTGGCTTTCATCTTCACGTAGGTCGCAGACGCCGGGTCGTCTCCGACAAGGATCGTGGCAAGCGTGGGCGGCTCACCCCGGCCCTTCGCCTTGAGAGCGGTAACTCTCCCGGATAATTCCTGTTCGAACTTTTTCGCGAGTGCTTTACCATCGAGCAATATTGTTGTCATAGCATTTTATCCAGCGCTTTGATTTTCCAGCTGCGGAACAGAGTGGTTTTTAACGATGCCGAATCAAGCAATGGGTCAGGAAATGAATCAGCCTCGATCAGGCATCACAGGCCCTAACTCACGTGACCCGGCCCATCCAAACCTCAATCGGCCGAGGCATCTTCACTGACTCCGTCAAACAACTCCTGCAGAAATTGTTCATCGATCACATCCCCTTTGAGCAGGTCCTGCGCATCCTGCCAGGAATCCGCCCCGGCTTGCATGTTAGTCAACAGCCTTTGCCGGTAACCTTGCAGTAACGACAGCACTTCATCGCGGGAGAAATCCTGCTTGAGCTGGACACGCGGTTTTCCGCTGTCATCCTGCAGGGTTACTTCAGCGGACCGGCGGATCATGCAATTTCGTCCCGTGCCCTCTTCAGAGGCGGTCATGATTCCGGTTTTGGTGTAACGCCTGCCTTCGAAGAAAAAACTCTGACCTATGGGTACCTGGGGAAAACGCATGCCTGCCTCAATGGTGATCTTAATATTATTAACCCGGCACTAAATGCGCCATGTTAAGCCGAAGCCTGCCTTTTTAAAAATTACCTGATTCCCCATGAAGCACAGCTATTGAACCCGCTGCCAGGAGCGGTTTTAAGTGTTGGGTTTTCTCGTTCCCACGCTCTGCATGGAAATGCCTAGCGACATCAGATTGCATTACCCAAACCTGTCAGGCATGTGCAAACCCGGGTCTGCATTCCCACGCGGAGCGTGGGAGCGAGAGACACTTTTCATACCACGATCCAATTCTCGAATCGAGTGTCAGCCTGGCTGATCATGCTGGATAATCAGGTGAGATTCTATTGATGGGGATTCAAGGATGGAGATCCCGGTCTGCCTGCATGAATCGTTGCAACAGCGTGGCCATGAAGCCCTGGGGCGGAAAGGATTCGGTCTCGACCCGGACCACCCGGGACTGTTCTTCCGGGTTCAGCTGTTCACAACTTCGGCGCTGCAATTCAAGCACTGAGAGATCCGCCTCGGACGCATCCTCACCGGCCTGACTGCGTCTGAGTACACGCGCCTCGAGGGTTTCATCCCGGGCATGACAATCCACGATCAACACCGGGACACCGAGGCGCCTGGCCATCTCCAGGAAGAGTGTCCGCTGCCACTGTTTCAGAAACGCCGCATCCACGATGACCGAATAACCGGCCTGTAGCAGATGCTTCGCCTGTCCGCTCAGATGCGCATAGGTGGTTCGGTTCGCGGCCTCGGAATAGCGCTGAACGGAATCCCCATCCTCCCCGTCCCGTGTGTTTGGGAACAGACGTTTGCGTTCCACATCTGAGCGCAGACGAATCGCCATCAGTTGCTCCGACATCCAGTCACTCACGGTGGTCTTGCCGGAACCGGACAGCCCGTGGGTCAGGGTCAGGGAAGCCGGGGGATGCCGGGTCAGCTCCTCCGCCAGTTCGATGTACTGCTGGTACTCCTCGAGTTGTTCCTTCTGCGCCTGGGCTGAGAGTCCCGGCTGAAACGCCCGAATCGCATGCACCTTGGCCCGCACCATGGCGCGATAGCACTGGTAAAGACTCAGCAACGGTAACCCGGCATAGTCCCCGGTGCAGGCCAGATAGTGGTTCAACAGGCGTGAGGAGGCTGCGTTCATGCCCCGGTACTGCAGATCCATGAGCAGGAAAGCGAGATCGTTGAGGGTGTCGATCCAGCGCAGCTCGGGATTGAATTCAATACCGTCGAAGGGGGTGATACGCCCCTCGAAGCGGGTAATGTTGCCAAGGTGGAGATCACCATGACACTCCCGTATCCGGCCGCACTCAGCCCGTTCCTCCAGCAGCGTCTGGTGTTGCAGCGCCTGTTGATCCAGCCAGGTCTGCAGGCGGTTGAGCCGCTCCACATGTAACAGCGGCTGCTTTAGTGCCCGCAGGGTCTGAAAGTTGTCCCGCATCGGTTTGAGGATGGTTTCGACGGCGGTGTATTCCGGATTCGAGCAGACCTCGGCCGTTTGATGAAAATCCGCGATCAGCCTTGCCAGTTCATCAATCGTATCCCGTTCCAGCATTTGCCGGTCAAGCAGATCCTCCTGACGGAAGCGGCGCATTTTCACCGCGTACTCCAGGGGTTCTCCGGATTCGATCACCTCCGGTCGATCCGCATCGCCGCCAATCCCGACTACGCCAACATAGAGTGCAGGCGCCAGACGCCGATTCAGGCGAACCTCTTCCTCGCAACACAGGCGACGCTTTTCGAGGGTGGAGAAATCGAGAAACCCGAGATTCACCGGCTTCTTGATCTTGTAGACGAAGTCCCCGGCAAGCAGGAGATGGGAAATATGAGTCTCGATATGCTCGACAGAATCCTGCCCCGCACCCAGCCCCCCGGGGTTAGCGATGAGCTGCCGGACCAGTGCGTTCTGCTGATCTGTCTCGACGACCTGGGAAAACATCAGTGTATTCCGGTCACAGAGCATGCCTCGACACTGCACGGCACAGGCGGGAGGATCGTAGCTGTGTGATTCCCGTTGAACCGCGTGAGCACAGATCCTTCAGAATCTTCACCGGTCAGAGTGGCAATGAAGTCAATTAAGAGATACACCCGCGGTCCCTTGACTTAATATTAGATAGTGCTAATATACAGCGCACTTTCGATCGTAGGTAGTCCGTGGCGATCATTATGACCGTCAACCGAGCACGCTCGGATGACACCTTACGAACCTGATACTGATAGTTTAGAGGCAAATTCATGAATATCGACCGCATTGTCCTAGCCTTCGCCGGCTTTGCAATCCTGTTGAGCGTCACCCTTTCCCAGATCCATCACCCCTACTGGCTCTATTTCACCGCTTTCGTCGGCCTGAATCTGCTGCAGTCCGCCTTCACCGGCTTCTGCCCTCTGGCCTCGATTCTCAAAAAGATGGGGAAAAACAGCGGTTCCGCGTTCTGATCACGCACATTTGACCGACTGAACCGATTACAGCCTTGGTTGGCACGGCGCAGGGACGCGCCAAATTCAATCCGCTTGCGCTTCCTCGTACTCCACCGGAATCCCCTGTAAATCATGGGCGGTCGCACCGGTGATACGCACCCGAATGAAATCCCCGGGATCCAGATCCCAGCTACCCGGAATGAATACCTGACCATCGATCTCCGGTGCGTCCGCTGAACTGCGGGCCACAACCTGCTTGTCCCGCACTTCATCCACCAGTACCACCTGCTCTGTGCCCACCCGACTGCCGAGACGCTCACGGCTGATCTCCGCCTGCACCTGCATGAAACGGGCGCGTCGCTCCTCCTTGACCGCTTCCGGCACCGCATCCGGTAAGGCATTCGCCGCCGCGCCTTCCACCGGGGAGTAGCTGAAACAGCCCACCCGGTCGAGACGCGCCTCTCGCAGGAAATCCAGCAACTCTTCGAATTCGGACTCGGTCTCACCGGGGAATCCTACGATAAAGGTGCTGCGCAGGGTCAGCTCAGGGCATTCCGCACGCCAGCGGGCAATCCGCTTCAGCACCTGTTCCGACGCGGCGGGTCGGCGCATCGCCTTGAGCACCCGCAGGTTGGCATGCTGCAGGGGCATGTCGAGATAGGGCAGGATATGTCCCTCGGCCATCAAAGGAATCAGGTCATCCACATGGGGATAGGGATAGACGTAGTGCAGTCTCACCCAGGCCTGCAGTTCTCCCAGGGCCGCCGCCAGGTCGCGAATCCGGCTCTGCACGGGGCGCCCGCCCCAGAAATCAGGCCGGTAGCGGGTATCCACCCCGTAGGCGCTGGTATCCTGGGAGACCACCAGCAGTTCCCGCACTCCGGATTCCACCAGACGTTCGGCCTCCTGCATGATTTCATGAAAGGGGCGGCTGACCAGGGGTCCTCGCAGATCGGGAATGATGCAGAAGCTGCATTGGTGATTACAACCCTCTGAGATCTTCAGATAGGCATAATGCCTGGGTGTCAGACGCACCCCCTGGGGAGGCACCAGGCTGGTGAAGGGATCATGGGGCGCCGGCAGGTGCTCGTGTACTGCCTCCATCACCGCCTCGTAGGCATGCGCTCCAGTTACAGCCAGCACCTGGGGGCAGACCTCGCGGATTTTCGCTTCGTCCTTGCCCAGGCAGCCGGTAACGATCACCCGGCCATTCTCCTGGAAGGCTTCACTGATCGCCTCCAGGGACTCCTCGACCGCGGAATTGATGAATCCGCAGGTATTGACGATGATCAGGTCCGCTTCCTGGTAACTGGGTGAGATTGCGTAACCCTCCGCCCGCAGGCGGCTTAGGATACGTTCCGAGTCCACCAGATTCTTCGGGCAACCCAGGGAAACGAAACCGATATTGCTGCTGTGTGACATGCGGATCAGTAGTTGAGGCGGAACAGTTCCCGCCGGTAACGGGCGACCTGGGGATCCTGACCATCCATACGGTCCAGGATGACCTTCATCGCCTTGCGCGCAATCCCGTTGCGGTAGGCGCTGTGGCGCCGGGTCATCTCAAGGAGCAGGTCCAGGGCCTGGGTCGGCTGGTCGTCCATCAGTTCCACAGCCGCCAGCTGATATCTCAGTGAGGGGTCTTCGGGATCGCTGTCCAGCTTTGCCTTCAAGGCATCAGCCGCATCCGAGGACTGCGCGGTCACCACCAGGTCCACATGGGTCAGAAGGTCACGGATCTCGTCCGATTCCCGGGCCGTTTCAGGCAGACTCATCAACAGGGCATGGGCCTCGGCATAGCGCTCCTGGCGGATCAGGATCTTGCCCATCAGCGCCGGGTGACCAAGATTCTTCGGATCCTCCATGACCGCGTTGGCCAGAATCTGCAGGGCCTGATCCGGCTCTCCCGACTGCCAGGCTGCGATGGCCTGGCGATGGATCGGATCGAGCTGCCGCGAGACATAGGTCTCGATGATTTTCGGGTAATCCGCTTCCGGCTGAACCCCGTGATACTCTCCCACGATCTGTCCGTTGAGGAACAGTTTGAACGACGGCAGACTGCGCACGCCAAAGCGCTGTGCGAGGGGCTTTTGCTCATCCGTGTTCACCGATACCAGCAGGAACCGCCCCTGGTACTGTTTCACCAGGCGGGCAAAGATTTCCTGCTGTTTCAGGGACGGACCGACCCAGGGGGCCCAGAAATCCACTACCACCAGGCCTCGTTTGGAATTCTCCACCACGAGCCGATCGAAGTTTTCGAGGGTACCCTCCAGGACAGGGCTTGCCTGGCTCATGAATTGAGCAGGCCCATCAGCGAATCGCTGGTGTAGTCACGCCCCATCTCGACGATGATGGTCTCAGACAGTTCCAGTTCGCCATTGGCCAGGTGCGGCAGCAACTGCTCCGCGATCTGCTGCACGATCAGCATACCCGCGCGGTTCGGATCGTCCTCAGACAGAGTATCGATATTCTGTTCCAGGACTTGCAGATAGCGGTTGAAGGTTTCGGTCTGGATTTCCGGTTCGAGCGCCTGAAATTCGGATGTGAAATCCAACTGCAGTTCACGCCCGGGTTGTTGCGGATCGTCCAGTACACCGATCTTCAGAGGACCCTCGATCAACATGCTCACACTCCGTTACTGATAATGAGTAATCAGCACATAGTAATGGGTTCGGAGTGCACTTCAAACCAATGACCCAGAAAACACCGGGAAATCAAGTATCCTGAATCCGCTATTCTGCGGTCCGGTGATCAATCGCCTGCCTGGCGGTGACAGGCATGAATCATCAGTGCCGGGTCATATCCCGTTTCGAGAGGGCATCCAGCCGCTCAAGGGCGCGCACCACGGTGGATTCCCGGGCAGGGATTGCGGTGCGCTTCATATAGGCAATCAACTCCGCGGCCGACACCTCTTCCACATCGTACAACGGGAGTTATGTATCTGAAAAAATTTCCTTTTTATTCATTGTGATATCCACCCTTGTTAAACCTATGGTTTAAATACATGTTAGCCCGTTATAAAAAATATGCAAATTCGCTATCATGAGTTCATCCCAAATACCACCGAAACCTGAGCCTGGACCCGGGCCAGAGCCGGATATACAACCGTCTGACCCGCAGCACGAATCATTATGAATCACGACATTGTTCTCATCGGCATCGGAGAGATCGGCGGCATTTTCGCCAAGGGGTTCCTTAGGGCGGGCTATGCGGTTCACCCGGTAGGCCGCGACACGGATATGCGGCATCTCTGCGAAACGTTGCCGGCACCGCAGTTGGTGGTCATCGCGGTCGGGGAAAAGGACCTGAGCGGCGTTCTTGACGATGTTCCCGAAGTCTGGCGCTCCCGGTTGTGTCTGCTGCAGAATGAACTGCTTCCAGAGGACTGGTCCGGCATACCGCAACCCACCGTGATATCCATCTGGTTCGAGAAAAAACCCGGCACAGATGCCAAGGTGATCATGGCCTCGCCCGCCTACGGACCGGGCGCCGAACTGCTGAGTGTTGCCCTGGAAGGCATCGGAATACCGGTCAGAGTCTTGCAGGACGAGGCAGAACTGCTGTTTCAACTTGTGGTTAAGAATGTCTATATCCTCACCACTAATATCGCCGGTCTGCGCACCGGCGGCACGGTCATGCAACTCTGGAACGAGCACCGGGCATTCGCGGAAAGCGTGGCGCGTGAGGTAATTCAGTTACAGGAGGCCCTGACCGGAAGCCCCCTGGATGCGATACGACTGATCGAAAGCCTGGTGGAAGCCTTTCACGGAGACCCGGAACATCGCTGCATGGGCCGCAGTGCGCCGGCACGCCTGCAAAGGGCCCTGGAACACGCCCATCGGCTGGGACTGGTACTTCCCACCCTGGAAAGCGTAAACGAAACATCGGGAGTGGCTTGAAGCATGCCCAGATCCCCAGAAATCACACCCAGCACGCGGGTCAGCATGCATTTTTCCCTATCGCTCAAGGATGGCACAGAAGCCCTCTCCACCTACCAGGACGCTCCGCTGGAGTTCACCTTCGGCGACGGCACCCTTGAGCCGATGCTGGAATATGCCTTGCTGGGACTTCACGCGGGTGACGAGCAGACCCTGGAGGTGTCCGGAAATGAGGTTTACGGCCCGCCGGACGAGGAAAACATCCTCTGGTTGGAACGGCAGCTTTTCCCCCCGGACATGGCTTTGGCAGAGGCCCAGGTCATCGCCTTCGGCAACGATCAAGGCGAATCCATCCCAGGTGTGATCAAACAGATAGAAGCTGAGCGGGTGCTCGTGGATTTCAATCATCCCTTGAGCGGCAAACCCATTCTCTACAGGGTCAGCATTCTGGCCGTTGAAAACCAGGACTGAATCGATGCAGAAGATCTTACTCGCCAATCCCCGGGGGTTCTGCGCCGGAGTGGACCGCGCCATTGAGATCGTCGAGCGCGCCTTGGATCAGCTCGGCGCACCGATCTATGTCCGTCATGAGGTGGTGCACAACCGCTTCGTGGTCGAAACCCTGCGCGAACGCGGCGCCATCTTCGTCGACGAACTCGATCACGTACCCGACGGCTGCAGCGTCATATTCAGCGCCCACGGGGTCTCCCAGGCCGTCCGGGAGGAGGCCGAGAAACGCAAGCTCCAGGTGTTTGACGCGACCTGTCCGTTGGTCACCAAGGTTCACCTGGAGGTGGCCAGACGCTGCAGGGAAGGCTACGAGGTGATCCTGATCGGACACTGCGGCCACCCGGAGGTGGAGGGCACCATGGGACAGTGCACCCGGGACGACGAACACTCCCATATTCACCTGGTAGTCACCACCGGGGACGTGGAAAGCCTGCAGATCGACAACCCGGACAAAATCGCCTACGTCACCCAGACCACCCTGTCCATGGATGATACCCGCCTGATCATCGAGGCTTTACGGCAACGCTTTCCCAAGATCACCGGGCCGAAGAAAAATGATATCTGTTATGCCACTCAGAATCGTCAGGATGCGGTCAAGGAATTGGCCCGAAGCTGCGATCTGGTGCTGGTGGTCGGCTCACCCAACAGCTCCAACTCCAACCGACTCAGGGAGATCGCGGAAAAACACGGACTGCCCGCCTACCTGATCGACGGGGCGGATGATATCGACCCTCAATGGCTCGCAGGAAAACAACGCATCGGCGTCACCGCCGGCGCCTCCGCACCTGAAGTGCTTGTTGAAAGTGTTATAGAGCAGTTACAGAGCTGGGGGGCAAAATCCGTGATTGAAACCCAGGGGAAACCGGAGAAAGTGGTTTTTGCACTGCCCAAGAGTCTGATCGGCTAACTGTTCAACGGAAAGGATTGCACTTCCCAATACCAGTCGAAGCAGCCCGCTCATCCTCGAAATCCCCCCAAAAACCATCTCTGCCGACTCCTAAACAGCCGATAAATGGCGGTTTTATGGATATCCGGGCCTACTCGCCCGATGAGCGGTATGCCAACCCCGAAGCCACTCGACTAAGCTATTAGTCAGAATAATCGAGGTCACTCAATGAAACGAATAAAAGGATTCACCGTTATCGAAATGATGATCGCAGTGGTCATCCTCGCCATTCTGGTCGCTGTTGGTATTCCGAGTTTTCGGGATGCGATTGAACGGAATGCCGTCTCGACCTCGAGCAACGAGGTACTGAACGGCCTGCTGTTTGCACGAGGTGAGGCGATACGAACGGAAACAAACACAACGTTCACACCCTTGCCGAACGGGTGGCAGGTAACCTCCGGTGGCAACATGATCAGAGATCAACGCTCGACGCAGGCAAATATCAGCATCGCAGGAAACCCTGTCGCATACAATGCCCGCGGCAGAGCCAACCTCGCCAACGAAGAAACCGTCACGATCCAATACGACGGCGAAGTAAAGGGTTATGTATGCATCAGCCTGACCGGTCGCCCGTACACCAAATCCGCAGACGATGAAAACTGCCCATGAGAACCGAAATCAAAGTTCTGAGATTCCGATACGCGCGAGGGATGACCCTCATTGAAGTACTGATTGCTGCGATAGTGATCGCCGTCGGACTGCTCGGCGTTGCGGCTATGCAGGTGACTGCTTTGCAAGGTTCCAGCAACGCCAATTTCAGAGCCCGGTCGATCGACCTGGCCTCCACCTTGACTGACCGAATCAGGGCAAACCTCACAGCACTCAACACCTATGCCACTACGGATCCGAACGGCTGTGACAATCCTCCCAATCCGGTCTGTGCGATGGTGCCGGACGGCAGTGACACGGCCGCATCGGATTGCACGCCCGATCAGATGGCAGTGTATGACGTATGGGATGTCAGCTGCAAAGTCGAAAATGAATATCCACCCGGCAGCATCTTGACCATTACCTGCCCAGGCGGATGTCCCGCCTTGCAACAAATGACCATCGATATCAGCTGGCCGACACCGGAACTTGTGAACGACGTCCCCGTGATGCAGACCGTCTCCACACAGATCGTACCGGGCGCGCCGATTTCCACTCCTGGAGGAGGGGCATAATGAGACCGCTCAACACCTCTCAAACCGGTTTTTCAATCATCTCCCTGCTGGTGGCCAGCGCGATTGGTCTGTTTCTCATCAGTGGCATCATCACGGTCTACATTGACAGCAAAAACAGCTTTAATGCCAGAACCGCAATTTCCACCACGACGGAGAACCTTCGCTTTGCCATACAGGATCTCAGACGCACGATTGTCATGACGGGCAGAGGCGTGCCTCAGAGAGATGACAACGTCGACGCTTACCCCCCCTCAGGGGCCGACAATGGTTTCAGAAGTTTTCCCGCGACCGGTGATTACATCAATATCGACAGCGACGCTAATGGCAACAGTGTCATTGCTATACGTTACGCAGACGGACCCGCCCCCTGCGGTTTGGCGGGAACCCTCGACGGCGGCACGGCTACGGTACGATTCTTCATCAACGACGATAACGAATTGGTTTGTGCTGCCACGGGACCTTTCCCAGATTATGAACAGCCCCTGGTATCCGACATCGTCGCGATGAGGGTTCTGTACGGAATGGACCGAGACGACGAGGATACAGCGGCTGACAAGTACCTCAGTGCATCGGCCATGGACAATGAAGAATGGAACTTCGTCGTCTCCATGCGAATCGGTCTGGTTGCCGGCTCCGGTGAAGCCAACCCGCTACCCAACAATTTCCGGGAGAGTCAGCCTCAGACCCTGGACCTGCTCGGCGCGGAATATGACGCACCGGACACGGAATTTTTCTACAAGGCATCCAGCACCACGATCTCTCTCAGAAACCGGAACGGTATCGTTCAGAGACAGTAAACATGACAACGTATCGACACATGAACAGATCACATCCCTCGAAACAGCAAGGGGCGGCCCTGATCATTTCATTGATCATGCTGCTGATCATCACCTTGCTCAGCGTAAGCGCGATGCACAATATGAATCTCGACACCAGGATCACGGTCAATCATCAGTTCAAGGAACTAAGTTTTCAGGCCGCCGAGAGTGCCCTCGCCACGGTGACAGCGCACAATCCGGTGGTGCAGGTTCCGGAGCCTATCACCGATGCCGAGGTACTCAATGCGAATTTTTTCATTGCCCCGGAAATCGAGGACCACATGCCACAGTTGAGTGCGGATCTGACCATGCGGTTTCTGTATATGCTGGAGAAGGACGAACCCGCAGATGCAGACAAACCGGGGGTTAATGTATCCGGATTTCCGATGAACAGTGCGTTTGTCACCTATATGGCCACCGCCGAAGGACATGTCGGACAAAGCAACACCAGGACCACCAATCGGTCGCAAGTCATTCTCTTCACCCAGTGAAGCGATTTTCAGGAGCACCTGACCATGAAGACCCAGAAACACATTTCATTGCCAAAGAAGGCCAGCGCGATCGCTCTGCTGATCAGCGCCACATACGGTTGTGCGGCACTTGCGGACGATGTTGAGATTTACCTCTATGAGCCACCCGATCCGGTACCGCCCAACGTTCTGTTCGTGCTTGACGAATCTGGAAGTATGAGCACCCGGGATGCCCGGGACACGGATGGCAACCGCGTATCACGCCGCGACGCCCTCGTAGAAGCCATGACCAATATCTTCGATCAGGACTCGATGCAAGGCGTAAACGCGGCAATGATGGGCTTCACAACCGTCAGCGGGGAGAACACCGCATTGCGTTTCGTCGCACATACCGGTGACTTTCAACTGGTTGAAGACAACCCCGCCCTGTTCCAAACCCGGATCGACGCCCTGCGCACCTTTAACTACACACCGACAGTAAAGGCCATGGAAAGCGCCGTCGCTTGGTTCCGCAACGACCGGACCTTTGTCGATTATTACAACAATACCATGACTTCGCCAATTGCCGGCGAACCCGCGGATAACTGGTGCAAACCGAATCACATCGTACTGCTTTCTGACGGTGAACCGAACTCCAACAGTCCCACATCCGGATTGGGATACGGCCTGACAACCTACGAAGGCACCAATTGCGCCAGCGATTCAGTCTCCCGATATCAGAATGGCCGCTGCGCCCGTGAAATCGCGGGATGGGCCTACACGACCGATCTCGAAACCGGCGACGGCTGGACCGATCAGCAGCACATCATCACCCACACCATTGGTTTTGCCACAAACTCAACAACCGAGGCGTTTCTCAGGTCAATCTCCACGAGTGGTGGGGGCAGCTTTTACCCCGCCAGTAATGCGACCGATCTGGTGAATGCCTTCGAATCGATTCTGACAGAAGCCCAGCAGTCGATCCCCTACACTTACACGGCACCGGTCATCCCCTTCAACCAGGACAACGCCGCCGTGAGCGGTAACCTGATCTATGTACCGATGTTCGAACCGACCGCAACACGCTTCTGGAAAGGCAACCTGAAAAGCTACACTATCCGTGCGGTTGAAAGCGGGGGTTCCACTGAGATTGAACTCCTCGACGCCAATGACCGACCCATCGTTAATGAACGCTACGAGTTCGTCAGTTCAACGGATCATTGGAGTACCTCCAATGACGGCGGCCAGCCGCTTGTCAACGGCGCGGCGGCTCACATGGGCACAGACGGCAGCACCCGCATGCTGTTCACAAACATCGATGAAAGCATTCCCTTATCCAGCGCAACCAATCGGGTCGCAACCAACACCATCACCAACGAAATGTTGAATGTCGGTACTGATGTGGAACGCGAAGACCTGATCAACTGGATGACCTGGAACTGGACCGCTCCCGCACCGGTCGGCGATGAGGAGCCCCTGGCCTCTCGGGAAGGCGTGATGGGCGCACCCATCCATACCCAACCTGCCGTGGTGGATTACGGAAACAACGACGCCGTTATCTACATGCCGACCAGCGAAAGCGTACTCGAAGCCATTGACGCTGAAACCGGCGAGGAACTTTGGGCCTTCATGCCGCAGGATCTGCTTCCTGACATCGCCGTGATCAAAGCAAATAATGAATCCGCCGTTCCCTACTACGGGCTCGATGGCCCTATGACCATCTACGAAACACATGGTCAGAAAATGCTCATCGTCGGTATGCGCCGGGGCGGCAAAAGTTACTACATGCTGAACATCACCGACAGGCTCGAGCCGACCTTCGTCACCCAGATCACCGATCCCGATACGTCCAATACCGGTGACAGTTTCGACGGCCTGGGTCAAACATGGTCGAAACCTCTGCTGTCGCGAATGTACACGGGCGGTGGCATCACGGATGTACTGGTATTTGGCGGCGGTTATGACACCGACCAAGATGCCGCCACAACGAGAGCCGACGACGACGAAGGAAACGCTATATTCATCGTCAACGCACTGGATGGCACCCTGGTAAGAAAGATATCCAACAGTACGACTGGCGTATCTGGAATGGATAACGCCCTGGCCGCCACCGTACTACCCTTTGATATCGACCGCGACGGCATTCTGGATCGCCTGTATGCCGCTGACGTCGGCGGACGCATTATCAGAATCGACATACCGGAAGATGCGACATCACCCCTCACAGGTGGTGTCATAGCGGATATCTACGGAGGCACAGCCACCCAGTACCGCCGCTTCTTCAACACACCTGAGGTTGGCTATTACAACCGTAACGGTATTCAGTATCTTGCCATCCTGATCGGTACGGGCAACCGACCAAATCCCCTGGACACCACGGTGACCGACCGCTTCTACATGATCAAGGATCCCAATGTCTGGGCAGCTCCGGCAACCTATGTCGCGGTTACCAACAGTGACCTGTACGATGTCACCGACAACCTGATCCAGGACGGCAGCGATGGTGAAAAAACCACCGCGCTCAGCAACCTGGCATCAGCGCAGGGATGGTACCTGGACTTCAGAACCTCCGAAAAGTCCTTCTCCAAAGCCGTGCTCTATAACTACGCAGTGTTGTTCACCACCTTCAGCGCCACCCGGGACGAGGAACTGGCGGTCTGCGAGGCACGCGGTGCAACCGGTATTTCACGCTTTTACGCCATCAACATGATTGACGGCTCAGCAATGTTCGCCGGATTGGGCGGGGACAGCTCAACCCTCAGCGGCGGAGACCGCTCCAAGGTCCTGAACATGCTCGGGATGCCGCCAACACCGACGCTGGTCTTCCCTGATGCTGGCCAAGGCATGCTGGGCTCCGTGGTCAAGGCCATGGTCGGTCTGGAAGAGGTGACCGAATGGCCGATGCAGCTGATACCCATCTGGTGGGAAGAGGTGATCGAATGAGCGTGCAACGCGTACGGCAATCAGGGTTTACTCTGGTCGAGCTCATGATCGTAGTAGCGATCGTCGGTATATTGGCGGCAATTGCGTTTCCAAGCTATAAGGACTATGTCCGAAAAGGCCATAGAAACGATGGCATGAAGACACTGATGCAAGCTGCTCAGAAGCTGGAAATATACCGATCAACGCATGCACAATACACCAATGATCTGGCAGTGTTAGGCTTAGACGCCACCAGCCCTGAGGGATATTATGACAACCTGCAAATATCTGCCGGGCCCTGTTTGGTGCTCGCGAATTGTTATACGATTGAAATCGTTCCCACCAACAGAGGCGGACAAAATCAAGACTCCGTCACAGGGTACCGCCTACACTCCACCGGCCTGAAAGAGCGCAATGAGGGTGGATGGGTAGAGGGCTGGAAATAGTGACACCCAATATTGCCGGGTACAGGACGATACCCGGCGATTATACTGCGGAACCTTTGCCTGCTAGGATGGGGGTCTTAATTAGCAAATCCAGACGCATGAACTTCACATGACAGACTGCCTGATCGTCGGTGGCGGCCTCATGGGCATGCTCACTGCCAAAGAGCTGCACGACGCCGGCATGAGTGTCACCCTGCTCGAAGCAGGCCGGGTCGGCCGAGAGTCGTCCTGGGCGGGCGGGGGCATACTGTCCCCGCTCTATCCCTGGCGCTACCCGAACCCATTAACTGCACTGGCCCGCTGGAGCCAACAAGCCTATCCCGATCTCGCCACCCGACTTACCCGGGAAAGCGGCATTGACCCGGAACTCACCCCTAGCGGACTTTTGGTTCTTGATCCCGATGACCCCGAACGGGCATTGGATTGGTCCCGGCGACATGATCAAACATTGGAATTGCTCGACTCTCAGCAAATCGAGACCTGTGAACCGGCACTCAGTAGCCCCGCCGGGAAAGCCATCTGGATGCCCAAAGTCGGACAGATTCGCAATCCCCGACTGGTAAAATCCCTGTATGGCTCCCTCGGCGAGGGAGTAACCATCATTCAGGATCAGACCGTCACTGGCCTGATCACAGAGCAGGACCAGGTTGCTGGCGTCACGACCCAAAACGGGCAGTACCGTGCACAGCGGGTGATCATCTGCGCGGGCGCATGGAGCGGCAAACTGCTTAAGCAACTGGCAATGGCTCCGGCCATTGAACCTGTACTCGGTCAGATGATCATTTTTCGTCATCGTCCGGACCGCATAAAACGCATCACCCTGCATAACAACCGCTATGTCATCCCCCGACGCGACGGACGCATCCTGATCGGCAGTACCCTGGAGCACCGGGGCTTTGACAAGCAGACCAGTGAACAGGCGAAGCAATCGCTGCGGGACTACGCACTCAACCATTTTCCGGAACTCGCTGAGGCTGAGATCGAACACCACTGGGCGGGACTGCGCCCCGGATCACCGGCAGGCATCCCATACATCGGGCCTGTTCCACAAATCCCGGGCCTGTACATCAATGCCGGTCATTTCCGTAACGGCGTAGTGCTCGGACCCGCGTCCTGCCGCCTCATCGCCGACCTGGTAGTGGAGCGCGATCCGATCCTTCCCCCAGAACCTTACCGCCTGTCCGCCGACCGGGACGAGCTGCCTTCCGGGTGATTTCCCTGGCCCCAGAATCATCTTAAGAGGCTGTTCTCCCTGGTCCGGCAGGTGTAGACCCAGGCGACTGGCCGCGTCTATAATGGCCGGCTTCCAGCCGATGTAGCTCAGTCGGTAGAGCAACTGATTCGTAATCAGTAGGTCAGCGGTTCGATTCCGCTCATCGGCTCCAATCCGCACCGAATCTTCATGCCTGTCACCATGCGCTTGTTCAAAATCGTTTTTCTGAATCAGGGAAAGGTCTACGAAATCTTTGCGCGAACGGTTCGCCAGGGTGAACTGTACGGTTTCGTGGAGGTCGAGGACCTGATCTTCCAGGAAACCAGTTCCCTGGTCGTCGACCCCTCCGCGGAAAAACTCAAAGAGGAGTTTTCCGGTGTCCAGCGCACCCGCATTCCCATCCACGCGGTGATCCGTATCGACGAAGTGGAAAAAAAGGACCACGGACCCGGGAAAATCATCGAAATCGACACGGATTCCAACATCACCCCTTTCCCCAACCACTTTCTGGGGCCCAAGCGCACGCCGGACAAAGAGTGATTGCGTTTCCGCATTGAGACCTCGAGCCGGGTGTTGAGAATGGAGCGATCACATTTTGGACCGATCACATGAAATCGCTTATTACCTTAATCGGGCTGATCCTCATATTGCTCAGTGCATGCTCCGACCAACCGAACGAGCAAGAGTCGGACGACAGCTTCTCTCCTCCCCTGCTCAGCGCAGCGGAGAGCGGTGATCTCCCCACCATCCGAAAGCTACTCGACGAAAACAGTCCCGTCGATGTCAAGGATGCCTGCCTCTGGACCCCTTTGATGAAAGTGGCCCTGAACGGCCATTTCGAGGCTGCCCAGCGACTCATTGAAGCAGGCGCGGATGTCAATCAACTGGACAAAGGGGGATACTCGGCACTGATGCTGGTGGCGTCGAACAATCATGCCGCCATCGTGGAACTGCTGTTGCGAAACGGCGCGAACATTAACCAGATCGAGGTAACCGGAGGCTGGACTGCCCTCATATGGGCGGCCAAACAGGGCCATTCCGCTTCGGTCGAGGCACTCTTGAAATATCATCCGGACAGGGAAATCAAGGATTTCGACGGCCTCACAGCCCAGGAATGGGCGCAGAAGGCGGATCACCCGGATACTGCCGCCCTGCTTAACCAACCCGGTTGAACCCATTTGCCCTATACAGGCTCCTTGAGAAGGACAGAACTACCTATGTCTCTCCCCGGGATTCGATGATTTGCCCATCCTGCGCTTGCCATCCGTTCACCCTGGGTGAGTTGGCAGATGCATCAATCCATCTATAATGACCTGGATCATCAGAAAAAAAATGAAGGGAATCTATGATGAAAAGATCAACCCGTGCAGTGACTCAGTCCCGGACTCGGAGTAAGACCTGAAGGACGCTTCATCCGGATAAGCCATTGTTCAGGCCTGTTTCCCGACTTCCGCCAGGAGGTATCACATGCCGAGCCATATCAACAACGATCAGAGTTTTCGCGATGCCATCAACCAGCTGAAACCGGATCAGCAGCGAGAACTTGCAGGGAAATTCATCGCCAGCGTTGCCCACCTGAGTTCCGACCCGCGAATCTCCCGGGCTATCAAGGCCACATCGGATACATCCCTATCCGCCCAGGAAATAGAGGATGTCTACAAGGCCGTCAAGGCGTTCGCCACCCAGACCTATACCGCCTGCGGCCAGGACGCGGACTGGGGCGCCCAGGCCGAACATTTCGTGGCCTCTGCCGCTGCGGCCGCGCTCAGTTCGGAAGATGATCAAAGCGCAAAGGCCGCCTGGAAGACCGCGATGCAGGCCCGGATGGCTAAAAACTGTGAAATGATTCTGAAGGATGAGGGCGGTGTCGCGAATGAGGCGGAAAACCAGTACAAATTGACCGAGGAATTTCTGGCCTGAGCAGCCGATCCGATTTCCACATGATCGGCAGTTCGGTGGGTAAAATCCTGGGTTCCAGGCGGGCCAAGCGGAATCACATGTAAACGCTCTACCCTGGCGCGCTCTAGCACGAAGCCGGCCTGAGGGATGAGCTCCCTCACAGATGCTTATACATGTGCTTTCGCTTCCGTCCCGGGAATAAGAATCACCTATGGGCTGATTTCAGCTCTGACCAAGTCTGAATGCTTCAGATGACTGCGGATTTCCGTAAATAACGTCAGGATCCCGAACACAGTGAGCCGAACCCTTTGGATCATCCACGGGCACCTGCGTTTGAGTCGGGTATCTGGCAGACAATACGCTAGCGATCAGTTTTTTCCGTCCATCAACGTGATCCCATCCAGCCCGTCCACCAGAGAATCCTTGGCCCGGTTCGCGCCCAGCTTGATCATCAGACGCACATCGTTCTCGGAGTCGGCATAGGCCAGCGCGTTTTCATAGCTGATAACACCCTCTTCGTAGAGCTGGTAGAGGTGTTGATCGAAGGTAATCATGCCCATTTCCGTGGAGCGCTTCATTAGCTCTTTGAGCTTGTGAACCTCTCCTTTGCGGACCATTTCAGCCGCCAAGGGACTGTTCAGCATCACCTCGATGGCGGCGCGACGCCCATTCCCGTCGGATTTGGGAATCAGCTGCTGGGCGATGACGGCCTTGAGATTGAGCGACAAGTCCATGAGGATCTGCTCGCGATACTCTTCCGGGAAGAAATGGATGATCCGGTCGAGGGCCTGGTTGGCATTGTTCGCATGCAGAGTGGACAGACACAGGTGCCCGGTCTCGGCAAAGGTTATCGCGTGTTCCATGGTTTCACGGGTGCGAATTTCGCCGATCAGGATCACATCCGGAGCCTGACGCAGGGTGTTTTTCAGGGCGATCGGGTAGGACTCAGTATCGATGCCGACTTCGCGCTGGGTGATGATGCAGCGATTATGGTCGTGCATGTACTCGATAGGATCCTCGATACTGATGATATGTCCGTCACCGTGATTGTTCCGATAACCGATCATCGCCGCCAGGGAGGTCGATTTACCGGTACCGGTCGCACCAACAAAGATCACCAGGCCACGCTTGGCCATGGATAGATCCTGGATGATCGGCGGCAGATAGAGGGAATCCAGGGTGGGGATATTGGTTTCGATGCGACGCAACACCATCCCCACCGCGTCACGCTGGATAAAGGCACTCACACGGAAGCGACCGATGCGTTTGGCACTGATCGCGAAGTTGCACTCCTTGGTCTCGTCAAACTCCCGTTGCTGGGCATCGGTCATGATGCTGTAAGTCAGGGATTTGGTCTGTTGCGCGCTCAGCGGATTCTTGTTGACCGCGTGGATCTTTCCATTGACCTTGATCGACGGCTCACGACCCGCCGTGATAAAGAGGTCCGAGGCCTTGTTCTTGACCATCATGGACAGGAGTGAATTCAGCTCCATTTGCATTTCCTCTCAATATCTGTCGCAGGCACCTACCCGCATTGTCCAACGTTCCGCCCCGCAAGAAATACCAGGCCGGAGAGGCGTGCATCCTGTCCTCTGTTAAAACTGGTCCTTGTTTTGCGCCTTGGCCTTGGCGTCGAGCCGGCTGACCACACCCCGTTGCACCAATTCCTTGAGTGCCTGATCCATGGTGGTCATACCCGCTGCCTGACCGGTCTGAATCGCCGAATACATCTGCGCCACCTTGTCTTCGCGAATCAGGTTACGGATGGCCGGAGTACCGATCATGATCTCCCATCCGGCAATACGACCGCCGCCGATCTTTTTCAACAGGGTCTGGGCGATTACCGCGCGCAGGGACTCGGAAAGCATGGAACGGACCATCGACTTCTCGCCTGCGGGGAACACATCGATGATACGGTCGATGGTCTTGGCGGCGGAACTGGTATGCAGGGTGCCGAATACAAGATGCCCGGTTTCTGCGGCGGTGAGAGCCAGGCGGATGGTTTCAAGGTCACGCAACTCGCCCACCAGAATGATGTCCGGGTCTTCACGCAATGCGGATCGCAGCGCCTCGGCAAAACCCAGGGTATCGCGGTGCACCTCGCGCTGGTTGATCAGGCACTTCTTGCTGTTGTGAACAAATTCGATCGGGTCTTCGATGGTGAGAATGTGGGAGTAGTCATTGTCGTTCTTGTAATCCATCATCGCGGCAAGGGTAGTTGACTTACCCGAACCCGTCTGTCCGGTGACCAGCACCAGACCACGCGGAACATCCACAATTTCCTTGAAGATCGGAGGGCATCCCAGGTCATCCAGGGTCAGCACCTTGGAAGGGATGGTACGAAACACCGCTGAGGCACCGCGGGCCTGATTGAAGGCGTTGACACGGAAACGCGCCAGCCCCGGGATCTCGAAGGAGAAGTCGTTCTCCAGAAACTCCTCGAAGTCCTTGCGCTGCTTGTCATTCATGATGTCGTACACCAGCGCATGCACCACCTTGTGTTCAAGCGCCGGGACGTTGATGCGTCGAATGTCACCGTCGACGCGAATCATCGGCGGCAGGCCGGCTGACAGGTGCAAGTCGGATGCATTGTGTTTGACACTGAAAGCCAAGAGTTCAGCGATATCCATTCATTCCCCCAATTTCACCGGGCAACTCGTGCCCTGACGGATACTGGCACAGCTGGGTGCGCTTACGGTTTTTACTGTCTTAATGAGCCACTAAGGCTTGTTTCTGTATCGACGCTCAGACGGATAAGTTTAGTCACCCTGACACCCGGCGCCCGGGTGGTCTGCCCCAGATCAGCGGAATGAGCTCCCGGGTAATCGAACCGCATCTTCGAAGCCCCGAATTCAACCGGGCTATGGTTTTCACAGAGATTACTGGAATATCATAGGCACCAGAGTCAGCAATACATCAGGGACAATCTCGCAGCTCCGGGCTCCGATTCATCAATCAGTTCAAACGGCCTCGACCATCACTTGAAATGGCAACTGCCTGTCCTTACATGAGAAAATAATATACTACGAGCCGCGGAAAAAAACCGCTCTGCATCAATAAACCGCAACTGAACAACGTGACAAACAACCCACTCAGCCAAGACCAGGATCCCACACAAGGGTATCGAGGGGTACTTCAGCGCATCCGAGAGGCCGAAGCGGCCTGTGGACGTGAAACCGGCAGTGTAGAACTGCTGGCAGTGAGTAAAACCCGTTCTGCGCAGGAGATCCGCACCCTGGCCGAATTGGGTCAGGTGCAGTTCGGTGAGAACTATCTGCAGGAGGCACTGGGCAAGATTCAGGAACTGCAGGCGCTGAAACTCTGCTGGCACTTCATCGGTCGAATCCAGAGCAACAAGACCCGGCCGATCGCGGAACATTTTGACTGGATACACAGTGTCGCCAGTCTGAAGCATGCAACCCGGCTCAACGAACAGAGGCCGGAAACCAGGCCCCCGTTGAATGTCTGCCTGCAGGTCAACACCAGTGGCGAGGCAAGCAAAGACGGTCATGAACCCGAAGCGCTGGCAGAATTGCTGCCCGCCTACCAGGCGTTGAAAAACCTGCGGATACGGGGTCTGATGACCATCCCGGCGCCCCTCCGACCGGGGGACGATCCGCGTCAGCCGTTGCACCAGCTGAGAACCCTCAGGGATCGCCTGAGCACCCGGTCGCTGCCCCTGGAGACGCTTTCCATGGGCATGTCCGACGACCTGGAAGCCGCTGTGTGCGAAGGCGCCACAATGATTCGTATCGGTACCGCAATCTTTGGCCCGCGACAGTATAATAAGTGATAACTACAACCGGATAGCCCCAATAAGCGAATGAGCGACAGTAACATCACATTTCTAGGTGGCGGCAACATGGCAACCAGTCTGGTGGCCGGATTGATCGCCGACGGCTACGACCGCAACCACATCACGGTCAGCGATCCGGACAGGGAAAAGCTGAGCCAACTGGCTGCCAACTATGGCATTCATGCCGAAACGGATAACCACAAGGCCCTCGCAGGAGCGGACATACTGGTCCTGGCGGTCAAGCCCCAGGTGCTGGAAGCGGTTTGCCGGGAGATCGCAGAGCCGATTCATCAGCAGAGACCCCTGATCATCTCCATCGCTGCGGGGATTCGCCTGGCCACTCTGTGCGAATGGCTCGGTGACGGCCTGTCACTGGTGCGCAGCATGCCGAATACACCTGCCATGATTCAGTCGGGAGCCACCGGCCTGTACGCCTCGGACAAGGTCAGCGAGGAGCAACGCAGCCAGGCGGAAAGCATCCTGCGGGCCGTAGGACTGACCCGTTGGGTCGAAGAGGAGTCCCTTATCGATGCGGTTACCGCAGTGTCCGGCAGCGGACCGGCCTACTACTTCCTCGTCATGGAGGCCATGGAGGAGGCCGCCATCCACATGGGACTGGATCCGGAAACCGCTCGCCTGCTGACCCTGCAGACTGCCCTGGGCGCCTCGCGCATGGCCATGGAAAGCAGCGACGCCCCGGCCACTCTGAGACAGAAAGTCACCTCACCCGGCGGCACCACCGAGCGGGCCCTGGGGATACTCGAGGAGGGTGAATTGCGTACCCTGTTCCGCAAGGCGCTCGAAGGCGCCCGGGACCGCTCGCGGGAACTGTCCGATATTCTGGGACAAAAGTAACCATGGACAGCACCTACCTCACCAACCCACTGGTCTTTCTGGTTCAGACCCTGTTTGGTCTCTACGTGCTGGCGATCTTGCTGCGTTTTCTGCTGCAGGTGGTACGTGCCGATTTCTACAACCCGATCTCCCAGTTTCTGGTCAAGATCACCAATCCTCCGCTGAAAATTCTACGTCGAGTGGTCCCCGGCCTCGGGGGAATCGACCTCTCGTCCCTGCTGTTGGCCTGGCTGATCAAGACCCTGGAAGTGTTTCTGGTGATCACCATCCTCGGCCATCCGCTGAATCTGCTGGCGCCATTCATCTGGGCCATTCCGGAACTGATCGCACTGGTGATCAACATTTTCCTCTTCAGCGTGGTAATCCAGGCAATTCTCAGCTGGGTAAATCCCGGCAGTTACAACCCGGCCTCGGCACTGCTCTACAGCATCACCGCCCCGGTGCTTCGCCCAGCGCAGAAACTGCTGCCGCCTATGGGTGGACTGGACCTCTCCCCCATGCTGGTCATCATCGGGCTGATCCTGCTGAAGATGCTGCTCATGCCACCCCTGTTGCAACTGACCGGCAGCCCTTTCCATTGAGCTGGTTCAGCTGGGCGGACAACGAACTGACCCTGCGGCTGCGGATCCAGCCCAAAGCGGCCAGGGACCGTTTCGTAGGTCCCTACGGGGAGGACCAGTACAAGGTGACCCTCACCGCCCCGCCGGTGGATGGCGAGGCCAACAAACACCTGATCAAATTTCTCTCTGACAGCTTCGGCCTGCCCCGCTCCCGCATCACTCTGGTGTCTGGCCAGACCTCCCGCAGCAAGTGCCTGAAACTAAAGTCTCCCTCCCGATTGCCGATACCTGTTGGGAAGTGAGACCGGGGTTCAAGTGCGGCATCTCGTATCAGATTGCGGCACTAGTAACCTAATTCCTACTTGAGTATGATTCCGCCAGACGCCGGCCGTGGGACCCTCGCGCCTGCCGGGAATGCGGTATGAATGGGGCAAGCGCATGAGTGATATGGAAAAAGTACGATTCGAAGAACAGCTGCAGGCCTACGAGCAGTGGAAAAAGGATATCGTAAATACAATCGATGAGTACGGCCCCTGGCTGGAGGACAATGACATGTCCTCGGATGACGTCAAGACACGCATCGAACACACCCTGGACACCATCAAGAGCGATAAGCTGACCATCGCCTTCGTCGCCGAATTCTCACGCGGTAAAACCGAGCTGATCAATGCCCTGTTCTTTGCCGACTATGGGCGTCGTCTGCTGCCATCGGATGCGGGTCGCACCACCATGTGTCCCACCGAAATCTTCTTCGATGAGGAGCGCCAGGAGGCCTATGTGCGCCTACTGCCCATCGAAACCCGACTGCAGGACACCACCCTGGCGCAGCTGCGCCATGATGCAAAACAGTGGGTCCACTACCCCCTGGAAGTCGGCTCGGTCGAACAGATGCAGGCAGCACTCAACGAGGTGATTCAAACCAAGGAAGTACCCCTGGAAGAGGCCAAGCGACTCGGTCTCTACAGCCCGGACCTGCATCCCCACCAGACCAAGCCCCCGGAAACCATCGAGATCCCCAAATGGCGTCACGCCCTGATCAGCTTCCCCAATCCGCTGTTGCAGAAAGGACTGACCATTCTCGACACCCCCGGTCTGAATGCCCTGGGTACCGAACCTGAGCTGACGCTAAACATGCTGCCCGCCGCTCAGGCGGTGCTGTTCGTACTGAGTGCCGACACCGGCGTAACCCGCAGCGACATGGAGATCTGGCAGCACCATATCAAAGGTTTTCAGAGCGGCCGCAAGCGCGGCCTGATGGTGGTATTGAACAAGATCGACACCCTCTGGGACGATCTCCGGGAACATGCCGATATCCATGAGGCAATCCTCGCGCAACAGGCCAATACCGCGGAAATGCTCGGCGTTGAGCTGCGGGTGGTATTTCCCATCTCGGCCCAGAAAGGCCTGCTGGCGAAGATCAAGAACGATTCTGCCCTGCTGGAAAAGAGCGCCCTGCTGGACCTGGAAAACTACCTGGGCCAGGACGTACTGAACATCAAGCAGCAGATCATCCTCGATACCATCAGTTCCGATGTGGGGCAGATGCTGGACAACAGCCGCAGCATCCTCTCCGGCAAGCTCAATGACACCAAGTATCAGCTCGAGGAACTCGAGGAGTTGAGCGACAAGAGCGATGACGTAATCAACAACCTCATGGAGAAGACCCGCAGCGAGCAGGCCCAGTATCTGCGGGATGTGGAAACTTTCCAGCTGAGTCGTAAACAGCTCAAACAGGAAGCTGATCTGCTGTCGAATACTCTGGATCTGGATAAACTCGATGCTGCAATCGAAAAATGTCGCAAGGACATGTCCAACAGCTGGACCACCAGCGGCATGAAAAACTCCATGAAGGGGCTGTTCGACGACATGCGCAGCAGCATGTTCAACATCGTCAGCCAGAGCGAGCAGACCCGCAAGCTGATCCGCAACATCTATCGCAAATTTCAGAACGAACACGGCTTCGCGGTGGTGCAGCCGAAGATGTTCTCAATCGTGAAATACCGGGTCGAACTGGAGCTTCTGCATCAGGAGGCGGAGATCTTCCGCAACAGCCCGGTGACCGCGATGATGGAGCAGAATTTCGTGGTCAAGAAATTCTTTACCGCACTGGTAAAACGGGCCCGGGACATCTTTCAGCGGGCCGGCGATGAGATCTCCGGCTGGCTGCGCAGCACCCTGGAGCCCCTGGTGATCCAGATCAAGGATCACAAGGAGATGATGGAGAAACGCCTGACCAACCTGCAGAAGATCGGCCAGTCCCGCAACACCCTGCAATACCGCATTCTGGAACTGCAGGAGCAGTACACCGAACTGGCCCGCCAGCTGACCGCACTGCGCAACATGGCCAACCGTTTGAGCAACAGCCGCCCGCTGCATCAGGCGCATCGGCAGAAACCGACTCTGGTGACACAGAACGCTTCCTGAGCACTTCACCCTGACACCAAACTTAAAAACCGGCCCTTGTGGGCGGTTTTCGTTTGCGGAGTCCCTGCTTCACCCCTTCGCTCAGTTCGTCTAAACTTTGACCTACGGCATGGGCATCGATCATTCATCACATAACCAATACCGATCAAGTGTCGCTGCCTGGATGATGTCACTATAACCAAGACCGGTCCCCAGACCGGCATCTGAGGAGGCGTTTATGTCCCTGTTCAAATCCCTGTCCGCGTTCCTGATGATTGCCCTGTTCACCCTCCCGGCCTGGGCGGAAAACAGCACTGAGATCCCGGGTTATACGATTCACCACAATGCCATTCCGAGCGCTTCCCTGGAGCCGGCAATTGCCAGAGAATACGGCATCCAGCGCAGCAAATACCGGGGCATGCTCAACGTGAGTGTCATCAAGAACGTTCCCGGTACCACAGGTGAGTCGACCGATGCGATCGTCATGGCCAAGGCCACCAACCTACGGGGTCAGCTGATCAGCATCCCGATGCGCAAGATTACAGAGGGGGATGCCATCTACTACATTGGGGAATTCCGCATCGCCAATCAGGAAACCCTGAATTTCGAGATCCAGGTCAAACCGAAAGGTGAAACCCGCTTCTACACGGCCACCTTGAGCCAGGATTTCTACATCGATTAAGAAGGAATAGCTCCCCCGGTCATTCAAACCGGGGGTTCGCTCCAGAGACCCTATTCAGAAGGCACGGACCACCGTCACCAGTCCGAACAGGATGACCGTCAATCCCGCCAGGCGACGCACCCGGATGTCCTTGAGCCAGCGCGCCAGACTGCCCGCCACAATCCCCATGGCAAACAGATTGGGCAGGGTTCCCAGACCGAAGGCCAACATCAGCCCTGCCCCCTGCAGCACGCCGCCGCTGGAGACCGTCATGATGAGCATGGTGTAGACCAACCCACAGGGTATCCATCCCCACACGATGCCCAGCACGAAGGCCTGTCCCGGGGATTTCACCGGCAGGAGTTTTCGCGCTACCGGCTCGATGTGTTTCCACAGACGGCTGCCCAGGTGTTCGATGCGTGACAGCCCGAGCCACCAGCCACCCAGATAGAGTCCAAGCAGCACCATGAACAGTCCGGCAATCACCAGCAAAACCTGCTGAGTGGCCTGAACCGGCAGCAGCTCAGCGAGTAACAACCCCAGCCCCCCCATGATACCGCCGGCCACCACATAACTGGAGATACGCCCGAGGTTGTAGCCCAATTGATACGGAAGCGTGAGCACCAGCCGGTTGCGAACCGTTTCGGGCAGGCCGAAGGTCAATGCCCCGACTATCCCCCCGCACATGCCGGCACAGTGTCCGCCGCCCAGCAAACCGGCACCGAATGCCGCCAGATAACTGCTCTGCTCAAGCATCTTGTGATCTCCCGTAGGGGTGGGGTTGCAGCGGCTGTCGTGTGGTCATGAGCGAAACCGGATTCCTGGCTTTACGGACGGATTGAGTTGCAGGCATGCCGCACATTGTGAACCGCAACCCCACCCTTTTCATTGTGATTTTCCCGGTGGTGGAAGATAGCGCATCGCCAGCACCACTAGAACCAGCACCGGCACGCCCAGGGAGGCGGTAATGAGGAAGAAGGGGGCGTAACCCAGGCTGTCCACCATGACCCCGGAGAAGCCCCCGAGAAACTTGGGCAGCAACAGCATCACCGAGCTGAACAGGGCGTACTGAGTGGCGGAATAGGAGATGTTGGTAAGACTTGAGAGGTAGGCAATAAAGGCGGAGGTGGCGAGTCCCGCACTCAGGTTGTCCGCCGAGATCACCACCACCAGACTGAGCACATCGTGCCCCACCCCGGCGAGCCAGGCGAACAGCAGGTTGGTCGCCGCCGCCAGGAGGGCGCCCAGCAACAGAATCGGCATCACCCCGAGGCGCACCACCATCACCCCGCCGAACACCGCACCGGTGAGGGTCATGATCACGCCGAACACGTTTGCCACCAGGGCCACTTCGTGCTTTGAAAAATCCAGGTCAACATAAAAAACGCTGGCGATGACCCCCAGCACCACGTCCGAAATGCGGTAGGTCGCAATCAGGGCAAGGATCAACAGGGCCTTCCAGCGGTAGCGTCGAAAAAAGTCCGAGAAGGGGCTGATCACCGCATCGTAGAACCACTCGCTCAAGCGCCGGATACCCGCAGGAAGCCAGGCCTGGTTTTCGATCAGTCTTTCAACCCGCGCCTCGCGCTCCCGGGTGGTTTGATCGGGATGTACCGCAGGTTCGCCAATCAGCAGCACGGTCGTCACCCCGACGAGCATCAGCACCGCCATGACCAGATAGGCCAGACTATAGGCCGACAGCTGGTAGTCCATACCTTCCGGCGTCGCCCAACCGGCCACCGCCAGGGCCCCGCCGCCGCTCACGATCATCGCCAGCCGATAGCCGATCATGTAGTTGGCTGCCATGATGCCCTGCCATTTCACCTCGGCGGATTCGATGCGATAGGCATCGATGGCGATATCCTGGGTCGCTGAGGCAAATGCCACCAGCAGCGCCAACATGGCAAACGAGGCCACACTCTCGGTTGGATCGGAGAAGGCCAGACCACACAACCCGACGATCACCGTCGCCTGGGCCAGCAGCATCCAGCTGCGTCGACGGCCAAATCGGCGGGTCAGAACCGGAATCGGCAGCCGATCGACCAGAGGCGCCCAGACCCATTTAAACCCGTAAGCCAGCGCCACCCAGCTGAGAAAACCAATGGTGGAACGTTCAAGTCCCGCCTCCCGCAACCAGAAAGAGAGCGTGCCGAACACCAGCAACAGGGGCAACCCGGCGGAAAAGCCGAGGAAAAGCATGTTACGTACACCGGGTTGCCAGTAGTCGGCGATGACCCGGGGCCATTCGGTCAGTTTCACGGATACCTCAAATGAGCAGATTGAGAACCGGTCGCAAGCAACCGGAGACAATCGCGCATTATAAGTGGCAGAAAAACACAAAGCCCAGGAATCTCTCCCGACGCCAGGCAAAATCTGCCGAATCCGCACACATTCGCGTTACAATGCGCCCCTCGTATCAAACCAGGTAATCGCTCATGCAGGACTATCAACGGGAATTTCTCGACTTCGCCCTCGATGTCGGGGTACTGAAATTCGGTGAATTCACCCTGAAATCGGGTCGCATCAGTCCCTACTTCTTCAATGCCGGGCTGTTCAACACCGGCGCCAGTCTGGCGCGGTTGGGAGGCTACTACGCCCAGGCGATCGTCGATTCCGGGGTCGCCTTCGATATCCTCTACGGCCCAGCGTACAAAGGCATCCCCCTGGCCGCGGTAACCGCCGCCGCACTCTATGATCAGCATGACCGAGACATACCCTACGCTTTCAATCGCAAAGAGGCGAAGGATCATGGTGAAGGCGGTGTGATAGTGGGTCATGCCCTGCAGGGCGGAGTGTTGATTATCGATGATGTAATCTCCGCGGGCACCTCGGTGCGGGAATCGATGGAGATCATCAAGGCCGAGCAGGCCACCCCGGCGGGGGTGGTGATTGCCCTGGACCGGCAGGAACGGGGCAAGGGCGAGCGTTCGGCGATCCAGGAGGTCGAGCAGGACTACAACATGCCGGTCAGCGCCATCGTACGGCTCGAACAGCTGATCGAATACCTGCAGGAGCGGGACCCGGCCAGCGAAGACCTGGATCGAATTCATCGCTACCGGGAAACCTATGGGGTTTGAGTGCGGGTTGTAACCGACATCCATGGGTTCATCACGGCACATGATGTCATCAGGAGTAATGGATCGCTCAAAAGAGAAGGTTATTACCACGAAGGATCATAGATCGATCGATTGATTCATCCTTCGTGCGCTTCGTGTCCTTCGTGGTGAAAAAGACCGGCGATACAGATCACTCAGCAAGGCCGATCGTCGCAACAGGCTGAGTAGGATTTCCCACGCAGAGCGCAGGTCTGTAACGGTGTACACTAGAAAACCAGCTTAAAGCCAACCAGCAGGGTCACCACTTCGAAGCCCCGTTTGATCCATCGATTGCCTTTGGCAATCGCCAGGTGGGCGCCTAAGTAGCCCCCCAGCAGGGACCCCGCCAGCAACACCGGCAGCCATTGCCAGTGGATGCTGCCCAGCAGTCCCAGGGTGATCGCGCCGCTGCCGTTCCAGAACACCCCCACCAGCACCAGGGTGTGGGCCACCGCGCGGCGGTAGTCCAGGCCAAACCAGCGAATCAGCCACAGGGTGACGAACAACCCGGTGCCCGAAGTCAATGAACCGTTCAACACCCCGATCAGAAACAGTCCCAGTCCCCCGATCAGCAGTCCCCTGCGGTCCCGGTGACGTGCCTGATACTCCTGCCCCAGTTTGGGGCTGAGCAGGGAATAGACACCTAGTCCCAGAGTCAGCAGGCCGAGCGCCACCTGGGCCACGCGGTCCGGTACATTGAGGATGACACTCGCCCCCAGCACCACTCCGGGGAGACCACCCAACAGCATGTAGATCACGAACTGCCGTTCCAATCCCCCCTCCCGCAGGTGTCGGACCGTGGCGCCAACACCCAGGGCCACCGAGGCAACCTTGTGGGTGGCCAGGGCCACACCAAAGGGCAAACCGAGAAAGATCAGGGCGGGCAATTGCAGCAATCCTGCGCCACCTCCGGAAAAGGCGGAGAACAGATTGGCCAGGAAGGAAACGATGAAAAGGGTGAACTGTTCCACAAAGGCGCTATCTTAATGTTTGAATCAGGCAGTATAATCGAAGGGTTATTGTTTCGGCAGAACATCTGCCATGGCGCATGATTTACGATCAAAGAGGCGAGGGATTACACTCCGTGCAGACCCCCAACAGGTGTTGTTCCGAGAACTTGCACCCCGCACCACAACGGATCGACAAGCCACCGATCACTGTGAAAATCCATTGAGTATGTATTTCAGAATCTTCTTATCCACCGTCATTCTTCTATTCGTCCTGACCGGGACTAGCCAAGCCGGCAGGCTCTACAAATGGGTCGACGACGAGGGCAATGTCCACTACTCGGATAAACTGCCTCCCACTGAAACCCATCGTGCACGCACCCAGCTGGATGAACACGGCATAACCGTGAACCGGGTGGACGCCGCCAAAACCGCGGAAGAACTGCAACAGGAGGCGGAACAGGAACGTTTGCGCCTGGAACAGCAGAGATTGCTGGAAAAACAGCAGGCCCAGGACCGGGTGCTGCTCAGAACCTTCCGCAGTGAGGATGACATCCTGATGACCCGTAATGGACAGATTCAGGCCGTTGACACCTCCATTCGCGTCACCGAATCGAACATCCGGCGCCTCAAAACCACTCTGGATGACATGCAGGAGCAGGCAGCCAAACGGGAGCTCAGTGGCAAGCCGATCACCCCCAAGATGCAGGAGGATATCGAAAACAAACGGGTGGCCCTGACCGAAGCCTATCAATCGATCATCTCCCGCGAACACGACAAGAACCGAATCCGCCAGTCCTTTGCCCGCGACCTGCAGCGTTTCCGGGAACTGAAGAAGCTCAGCCAGACCAACAACCCGGTGGTCGAAGCGGACAACAGCTTTGCCCAGGCCTTGCAGAATGTGTTCGACTGCGGCCAGGACGAAGCCTGCACCCAGCCTTGGATACTCGCAAGAAAGTACCTGAAACAGCACAGTACTACACCAATCAAGATCGATGCTGAAGACGTCATCATCAGCGGTGAGGCGTTGCAGGAGGGGGATATCAGCATCTCCCTGTCGCGCATCCGTGATCCGAAGAAAGGCAGCACCGTGATATTCATGGATTTGAGCTGTAAGAGCGATCCACATCGCAACGCTTCCTGTCAAAGCACCCCCGAGGTAAAGCAAATCAAGGCAGGGTTCCAGGCGGCGCTCAAACCCTGACATCAGGCTGATACGCGCTTTGGCGAAGCCTCGCTGCCAAGGCTATTCATGCGCCGCTGAGTGTTGGGCTGAAGGGTTCAGCCGAATTCACAATCTACCATCCACTCTCCCTGACAACTCTCCAGCAAGGGGTGAGTGGAAATCGAAAAACTCGTGCGCAACGCGCGCGCATCAACTCAAAACAATCTGTACCATTGACTCGTACTAACGTTCTGCGTGAGCATGCAGACCCGGGTTTGCACATGTTCAACGTGCATGGGCAATTCTGTGTGATATAGGTAGGCGTTCCCACGCGGAGCGTGGGAACGAGGAGAAGGGAAATGCCTGGAGAGTTTTATTGTCCCGCAGTTCTTCGTATTCTGCCGGATCCCGGGTTCCACTTCGTTTCACCCAGGCTACTCGGGTGACGTTCACTCCTCCTGAGATTCCCGATCTGACTTGTTCCCTACCGGATACTCGACCCGTCGATACCTGGCCCGGATTAAGCAAAGTGGAATCCGCTATCCCACCAAACCCGAACTTGGCGGTGGAATACACCTTCAGGCCCGAACCCTCAATGGTTGAACAGGCTCGATGAGAGCAACTGCCACTGCTGTTCCCAGTGCTGCAACGGTGAACTTTTGAAACGGCTGCGCAGGTATCGGTGCATCAGACCTTCCACGAGACTGGTCATGAGATGGGCGGCCAATGCGGCGTCCGTCGTCAGTACACCCTCACCCTGACGCATTCCGGCTTCTCGGAGCACCTGTTTCAGCTGGGTCTCGACCCGCTCAAAAAACTGCCCGACCCTGACCAGCAGACGTTCGGTTTCACCCACCAGGGCATCCCCCAGGAGCACCCGGGTGATACCCGGATTGCGCTCCGCGAATACCAGCAACAGGTAGAGAATCTGGCCGCAGCGAATCTGCACCTGATCCTGCTCCTGGAGGATCTGGTTGATTCGCGCAAACACACTCTCCTCAGCGAAATCGATCAGCCCTTCGAACATCTTTGCCTTGCTGGCAAAATGCCGATACAGAGCCGCTTCGGAGATACCCACGGCTTTACCCAATGAAGCGGTGGTAATGCGGCTTCCAGGATTCTGTTCGAGTTCCCGGGCCAGTGCCTCGAGAATCATTTGCCGACGGGAGACCTTCTGCTGAGTCATCAGCGGCGTCGAATCAGAGTGCCCACACCTTCATCCGTAAAGAGTTCCAGCAGCACAGCATGGGGAACCCGGCCGTCGATGATGTGCGAAGCACCCACGCCGGCTTCCACGGCCTCCAGCGCGGTAGCGATCTTCGGTAGCATGCCACCGTAGATGGTGCCGTCCCCGATCAGTTCGTGCACCCGCTCCGCAGTCAAACCTGTCATCAGACCACCGGACTTGTCCAACAGCCCCTGGGTGTTGGTCAGCAGTATCAGTTTTTCTGCCTGCATGACCTCGGCCACTTTGCCCGCCACCAGATCAGCATTGATATTGTAGGAGTGACCGTCCTTGCCGACCCCGATCGGCGCGATCACGGGAATGAAATCCCCCTGGATGAGCATGTTGACGACGCTCACGTCGATGCTCTCAACCTCACCTACATGCCCGATATCAATGATTTCGGGTTCCTGTAGTTCCGGGCCGCGTCGGCTGATCACCAGCTTCTTGGCATGAATCAGGTCACCGTCTTTGCCGGTCAGACCCACGGCAGATCCTCCCGCGCGGTTGATCAGACTGACGATCTCCTTGTTCACCAGGCCGCCGAGCACCATTTCCACCACATCCATGGTCTCGCTGTCGGTCACCCGCATGCCTTCGATGAACTCTGAATTCTTGCCCAGTCGGCTCAGCAGGCTGCCGATCTGCGGGCCACCCCCGTGCACCACGACCGGATTGATACCCACCAGTTTCATCAGCACCACGTCCATGGCGAAACTGTTCTTCAACGCCTCGTCCACCATGGCGTTGCCGCCGTACTTGATGACCAGGGTTTTACCGGCAAAACGTTGAATGTAAGGCAATGCCGAGGTCAGGACCTGGGCGACATTCTGTGCCTGTTCAGGGGATAAACTCATAGTGTCCGCGCGACCGCTCAGTTGAGGTGTTGATTCAGAATGGGGCTTCCAGCTGAGGATCGGCCTTCTTCAGGAGCTCCTGGAACTGGGACTGCACCTGCTTAAGGTCGTCTTCAGTCTCCGCCTCGAAGCGAAACAGAAGCGCCGGTATGGTATTCGATGCCCGCACCAAACCCCAACCCTTTTCGAACTCTGCACGTACGCCGTCGATCTTCACCATCCGTGCACCCGGCAGATCCGGCATCTGGTCGATGGCCTGCATCACCTTCTGCGCATGACCCTCTTCCAGGCGCAGGCTGAATTCCGGTGTCGACAGGCTCTCCGGCAGTTCCGCAAACACCTCAGCGCTGGTGCGATAGTCCAGTGATAGGATCTCCAGCAACCGCGCGCCCGCATAGATACCGTCATCAAATCCGTACCAGCGTTCCGCAAATATGATGTGACCGCTGAACTCACCGGCCAACAGGGCGTGGGTCTCTTTCATCTTGGCCTTGAGCATGGAGTGACCGCTCTTCCACATCAGCGGACGGCCGCCATTGGATAGCACGATATTGGCCAGGTGGCGGGTACATTTGACGTCGTAGATGATGTCGCCACCCGGTTCACGGGTCAGCACGTCGATCGCCAAATACATCAGCAGTCGGTCCGGCCAGATAATCTTGCCCGAGGAGTCGACCACTCCCAGACGGTCACCATCTCCATCGAACGCCAATCCCAGTGCAGCCTCGTGCTCCACCACCGCCTTCTGCAGATCCCGCATATTCCTGGGGTCGCCGGGATCCGGGTGGTGATTTGGAAAATCCCCGTCCACGTCGCAATAGAGCTCAATCACCTCACATCCCAGCTGGCGGTAGAGTTCAGGTGCAACCACGGAGGCCGCCCCGTTACCGCAATCGACCACGATCTTGAGGCTCTGACCCAGGCGCACATCCGAGAGCACCCGCTCGATGTAATCCGCCACGATGTCCCGGGAATCGAAAGAACCTTCGGCCTGCAGCAGCTGATCCGCATCGATACGCCTGCGCAGTTCCTGTATGTCATCCGTCCCGGGACTGTCCCCACCGACGATCATCTTCATGCCGTTGTACTGGGGAGGATTGTGGCTGCCTGTAATCATCGCACCACATTCGGCATTCAGTTCATGAGCGGCGAAATGAACCAGTGGAGTGGGTACCAGCCCCAGGTCCACGACATCACGACCGCTGGCCTGCAGGCCTTCGATCAAAGCACGTTGCAGGGATTCACTGGAGTTGCGCGCATCGCGTCCGACCACTACCGTGTTGAAGCCGCGCTCGTAAATTTCACTGCCAAATCCCTGACCCAGCAGCGAGACAACATCCTCTGTCAGTGTCTCACCCACCACGCCCCGAATGTCATAGGCGCGAAAGATGGATGGGGCGATCTCCACGGAGCGGGACTTGGTGGCAGGTTTTCTGTTTTCCACTTCGTCATAGAGTTCTTCATCCACCAGGATACCGGTATCGGCTTCTTCAGACTCCTGAACCACCCGTTGCGCCTTGGTTTTGTCCGCCTGCTTGGAGCGGAATTCCCGGATCTGATGTTCCATCACATCCAGCGTGGGCTGCAGATCACTGAGCTGAGCAGTCTGCGATTTGGGAAGGCGGCCCGCGATCAATGACTCGATCAGGGTGAGGATACTGTGCTGATCCTTTTTCAACGCCTTGGTCGTCTGCGCGGACAGGCGCATCATCAACAGCGCCATCAGGAGGAATAGCAGCACTCCGGGGGCAACCTCCATGCCCAGTTGCAGCGGATCGATCTGTTGAGCCGAACCGCCCCAGTAGGCGATTTGCCAGATGCTGCCCGGGATGGGCAGGACCCCGTCAGGTTGAGCCCCTCTCGCAGCGGACCCATTGGACATTATCACGAGGGACGATTTGCCTGGCACAATCTGCTGCCACTCCAGGCGCCCGGCCAGCTGATCAACCGAATCGAGGAGTTTTCCCAACCCCTGAGTCGGCAGGGCCACATGCAGGACACCCAGAACCTTGCCGGTCGAATCCCTGACCGCGGCCGCGATAGCGATGTGCTGATTGGGGGTGCCGAACTGATGAAGTTCAGTGGGGGGCAGCTGTTGACTTTGTTCTGCCTGACGCAGCAGTTGCAGGGAGGCATAGCCCATGTTGGGCGACTGCAGGGTGTCCGGGATACTGGAATCGGGCGGCAGCAGGCGAACGATCAGTGCACCGGGAATCAGGTTTGTCAGATGACGCTGTTCCACCTGCCATTCGGGGGACCGCCCGGCAGCGAACAGATCTATGATTCGGGGCTGACGAGCCAATTCACCAACCAATGCGGCCTGTTGCTTCACGAGATCACTGTAGGCTCCCGCGATTACCTGGGCCATCACCCGAACCCCGGTTTTCTGTTCCGCCAGGGTGGCTTTCTGGGACTGGAACCAGTTGGCATACCAAGCGGCTGCGACCAGCATCAGGAGACCCGCCACACCGGTCATCCAGTAGCTGCGGATCGAGCGCCCCTTTCCCTGCTTTGCCTTAGGGTCCCCATTCTTCTTTGCTAATCCCATAATAGTCCCTGATGCTTATACCGCGATCTGAAACTTGCCCAGTAACGCATTGGTTATGTTATTCCGGCATCCCCCATCAGCGACGCCGCCCCTTGGAGTCTCAAGTGATGTTCCGCTGACTGGAAGGCCGCGAAAACCACTCATTTATTGTTCGCTACGCGGTAGCGCTCGGCAATCACCTCGGCAAGGCGTTGCGCCAACTCACGTTTGGGCATCATTGGCAACGCTTCCCGCCCACCGTCCCAAAGCAGTAACAGGGCATTGCGGTCTGACTCGAATCCACCTTCCCTGGTCCCTACCTGATTGGCTGCGATCAGGTCCAGCCTCTTCGCCTTGCGCTTGACCTCGGCGTAAGTCTCAACCTGTTCTGTCTCCGCGGCAAAACCGACGCAGAAGGGGCGATCGTCCCGGGCAGCCACTTCAGCGAGTATATCGGGATTCCGCACGAGTTCCAGTATCACTATGTCTTTATTTTTCTTGATTTTCTCATCTGCCACCTGGCGTGGCCGGTAGTCAGCCAGCGCAGCCACACCGATAAAGATGTCCGCATCCCCTACCCGGTCCATCACCTCAGCATGCATTTCATGGGCGGTTTCGACCCAATGACAGGGGATATCGTCCGGCGCGGGCACACTGGCCGGCCCACTCACCAGGACCACCTCTGCCCCCAGTGTGGTCAGCGCCTCGGCGAGGGCGAATCCCATCTTACCGGAACTCCGGTTGCCTACGTAACGAACCGGATCGATGGGTTCCCGGGTGGAGCCGGATGTGAGCAGGACCCGAACACCTGACAAGGGACCCTGAGCGTAGAGTTGCCGCACCCGATCAACCAGCTGGTCTGGCTCGAGCATCCTGCCCGGACCGGTTTCTCCGCAGGCCTGTCCACCCTCGGCCGGTCCCCAGCAATGACAACCCCGTTGTTTCAGCTTGAGGAGGTTTTCCCGGGTGGCCGAATTCAGCCACATCTGTTGATTCATTGCGGGCGCCACCGCGATGGGAGCGGTAGTGGCCAGGCACAGGGTAGTCAGGAGATTGTCTGCCAAACCATGGGCCAGACGGGCCAGGAAGTGCGCACTCGCCGGGGCCACCAGTACCAGGTCGGCCCAGCGGGCCAGGCTGATGTGATCCATCGCGGCCTCCGCCTGGGCATCCAGCAAATCGGTATGTACCGGCGAGCCGGACAGCGCCTGAAAGGTCAACGGGGTGACGAAAGCCTGGGCCGAGGGAGTCATCACCACCTTCACTTCGGCGCCCGCCTTACGCAGGCTCCGCACCAGCATGGCGGCCTTATAGGCGGCAATCCCCCCGGTCACACCCAGTAAGATCTTTCTGTTACTCAGTCCCGACACGACCCACACTCGATGGAATGGCTGTAAATCATTAAGATTAACCCAAGCCAAAGCAAATGTTTAGGTCATATTACCGCCATCATCCCTGGACGAAACAAGACTACAGGAAGATCAAGGCCCTTCTCGCCGCAGGCATCACGAGTCAGTAGAATGGTCGTTCTTCAACACCTGAGACAGGGAGGTCTCCATGCCGATCACAGACTGGCCCATTGACGAACGCCCCCGGGAAAAACTGCTCAAACGGGGTGCCGACGCACTCTCGGACGCGGAGTTGCTGGCGATCTTTCTGCGCACCGGTATTCCGGGCATGACCGCCGTCGATCTCGCCCGTTCACTGCTGAATGAACATGGCGGCCTGGACCCTCTGCTGAGTGCGGATCGGAAACGTTTCTGCCAGACCCGAGGGCTCGGATTGGCGAAATATGCCCAGTTGCAGGCCTCCCTGGAGATCTCACGGCGCTATCTGCATGAGAGGATCCGCCATGCCGACAGCCTCAACAGCCCAGAGCAAAGCCGTCAATACCTGCATACCAAGCTGCGCCACTACCGGCATGAGGTCTTCGCCTGCCTGTTCCTGGACAACCGCCACCGGGTGCTGGCCTATGAAGAGCTGTTCCGCGGTACCATCGACGGGGCCAGCGTGCATCCCCGCGAAGTGGTGAAGAGCGCCCTGCAGCACAATGCAGCGGCCTTGATTCTGGCACATAATCACCCCTCCGGGGTGGCCGAGCCGAGCCAGGCCGACCAGGCGATCACCCGCACCCTGAAAAGCGCTCTGGCCCTGGTGGATATCCGGGTGCTGGATCACATCATCATTGGTGAGGGAAACCCGGTCTCCCTGGCGGAACGGGGGCTGATCTAAGTGGCTGTTGAAATTCGCTCAAACGCGCGCGAGTCAAGGCGAAATTCGCTGAAAAAGTGGAGTGAGTGGGCATTTTGAGTCGGATTTTATTAACCCGGCCAGATCCCGAACGGGAGATTCCACCGCCATTCGAGCTTGCCTATCCCAGGCCACTCTGATATAACTACGCCCCTTTCGTCCCAGGGATAACTGAATTTCGAGGTTTTGACCATGTCTAGAGTCTGCCAGGTAACCGGCAAACGCCCGGTCACGGGAAACAATGTTTCCCATGCACACAATAAGACCAAACGCCGCTTTCTGCCGAACCTGCACACCCACCGGTTCTGGGTTGAGAGTGAAAACCGCTGGGTGCGTCTGCGCCTTTCGTCCAAAGGCATGCGCATCATCGACAAGAAAGGCATCGACGCCGTTCTGTCCGACATGCGCGCCCGTGGCGAAAAAATCTGATCCAGGAGCACTGAACCATGCGTGACAAAATCAAACTGATCTCCAGTGCCGGCACCGGTCACTTCTACACCACCACCAAGAACAAACGTAACCAACCGGGTAAGATGGAAATCAAAAAATTCGACCCCAAGGTACGCAAGCACGTGATGTATAAGGAAGGCAAGATCAAATAGATCGGCCGACACAGTCCCGGGACCCGGAAACCCGCCTCTGGCGGGTTTCTGCATTTCTGGGCCCTCAACACAGGGTTTAAGCAATCCCAAACCCTCTCAACTTCACTGCGCCCCCCTTAGCAGGCTGTTGAAATTCGCTCAGACGAGTGCGAGACAAGGCGAAAACCGGTGAAAAAGCGCAGTTTACTGGAGTAAATGAGCATTTTGAGCCGGTTTTTAACGATGGATCGTGCCGTCTGAGTAGAATTTCAACAGCCTGTCAGCGGTTCATATCAGCCATGTGACTCCGGTTTATTTCCACCTCGACATCGGCTGAATCGACACATTCCTGGCAAATCCCCCCCTGCTCTCCCATAAATCCACCATGGCATGGGAGTTGCTGCCTTGTTATCAACGCTATCCGGGTGCACCTGACCCGGACGGGTGGGAATACAAACAACATGTGGGGAGAATTGCCATGCAACCCAAAACCAATGCCAATGTGAGAACCGATGTGGATGGGTATCTGGTGGATGCCGAGGAGTGGAATGAGGAGTTAGCCGTCGAGATGGCCTGGGAAGCCGGCTTTTCCGCCCTCTCACCGGATCAGTGCCAGATCATTACGGCCCTGAGGCGCAACTACACGGCCGGTCACCCCAACACCTACCCCCTGGTGAGACACGTGTGCTCGGAACTGGGACTCACCACAGGCTGCATCAAGACACTGTTCAACGATCCCTCGGTCGCATGGCGAATCGCCGGACTGCCTCGTTCGGGCGAGATGCATGCCTACATGCCGAACAGCGTCCTGGAGTGACAGGATCCTGTTCGCTGCCGGGAAGGCTCCCGGTGACAGCCCACCCTAGCGCAGGGCCCCATACTAGTATCGGGTCAGTGTGGGAGGCTCTTCACGGTAACGGGCATAGGCTCGTTTCCAGGTGAGCGATTGCCGGGTGACGTGCAGCGGAAACTCGTAGAGACGCTTGAAATGCCCGCACAGGCGACAGAACACCTGCAGTTGCTCCAGCATGTCGTCCCTGCGATCCGGCAACTGCTTCATACCCAGATCGAACCCCATGATCCGGTCGATCCCTCCGGCGATGGGACAGGCGTACCAGCCATACGGCGTGAATCCCATCCCGGTGAGAATCACCCGGCAACCGTTCCTGTAATCGGCAAGGGTGTATTCGGGACAGTCCACGGGGGCGATATTGAAGCTGCGAAAAGGCTGGACCCGAGTCGATTTACGGGTGTTATTGACCACTACACCCGTTGGCATGCTGTGGATCACCCGAGTCACCCGCGCCCCGAATCCGTTACTGGTCAGTTCGATACGGGTATCCGGGCTGTATCGGTCGCGCCAGCTGAGGATCTCCTCGAGGATGGCATCGATGTCGGGGTGCAGGGTGGGCTCTCCACCCAGAAGGCGAATCCGTTCCCAGGATTGACCGCAACTCTTGGTCTCATCCAGAGACCTGCGGATCTGCTCAGGTTCGATGCGCTCGACGGTGGGTACCTGACTGCAGGATCGATTGCAGTTATGACAGCGAAGATTGCAAGACCAGGTCAGATCGATCTCCAGATTTGTGCGACTGCGTGAGTATTGCGGCCCCATCAGCGCTGTGAGGGGGGCCTGCACCCTGAGGTAACTGTAGGGACTGAGCAATCCGCGCACCCAGCGTCCGGTGTTGTCTGGCAGACTCGCGGCCACCCTTTGACGAAACGACACCGGACTAGGCGATGTCCGACCTCTTCATCCCCATCCCTGAATCCTCACCACCCGACACTCCCTCGAACTCGCGGTTCATCCTGTCCATGTTCAACATCTCGCCAATTTCCCTGCTTGTCCAATTGCAAAATTTGGCATTCTGCGGAGTTTGCCCGCACATTCAAGGAATAAAACTTACCAGTGTTCAATGAGATGCCAACCCATCCGTGACATGCTCCGGTTCCTGACAGGCCCTGCAGGAAAGACTCCCTCGAACAGCGCTTGATATAGATCAAGGACCCAGGGCGGTTTTTTATCTTTCATTGCAACTGCATAACAAAGCTAACAAGAAGAGGTTTTTGCGGCACAGTCCGCGAAGCCATGCAGTCCCCGAAGATCATCAAGAATCAGGGGTTGGGGGAATATATGCAGCCATCCATCCTTCGCTGCCAGCCAGGGAAAGCGAAGCGAAGGCTGGTAGTCCCCGGTAGTCGCGAGGCGATACTGGAAACCCGACGAGCCGTAGGCGC
>JBEVVH010000003.1:0-62121 GCA_040507245.1 Candidatus Thiodiazotropha sp. | reverse complement strand
TCACGCTTGGGAGTTACTGTGAGATTCCCGTATCTGTCAAACTGTGAATGCCTCCCCAGCAGAGCTGGGGGGTCTCCTATTTGTGTCTAGATCAGTCGCCGATCCGCCTCTGGATTGTTCGGATCGGGTTCCGCCAGGAGGATGTCGAATACAATGGCCCGGGCACCCGCCCGACTGAGCCGGTCGATCAGTTCCGCGTGCCAGTATCTCGGCCAGGGCCAGCGGCCGATCGCCTCGAGGCTCTTCTCATCCACCGCGACGATGACGATGTCATCCGCCGCAGCCCGGGTCATCCAGCCCATCTGCAGGTCATACAGCAGCAGATCCCAGCGCCACAACCAACCGCTGGCGGCCATGAAGCCGGTGAAGACCAGGAGTATCAGCGCGGTTCTCAGGGATTCTGCCGAACCCGGAGCTCCTCTGCGGACGATCGTCAAAGGCTCAGTCCCCATCACCGCTAGATCGAATTCCCAGTCCGTCGACTTGATCCCAACCGTGCGAGGCACTCCATCCAAGCCAACCGGCTCCATCGACGTTCATGGGGTAACCGTAAGGTTGATCGGCGCAGGGGACAGACATGGCATCATCCTGGATCAGTCAGGTTCTGGGTAGTCGGACAGGGGCTTCCCGGGGATGCCGGGGATGCCGGGGATGCCGGGGATGTCACTATACCAGGAGAAGTCTCACCGCAGCGGAAATCAAGCAGTGGCGGTTTACCTCCCTCCACGGGGAAGACTCAGGGGTATTACCGGCGATGTCAGTGGCTGATCCGCGTTGTCGGTCAACGCCTCTACCCTGACATAGCCGAAGCCCGGAAGCGGCCCGGCCATTTCAAAGCCGAGATCGAAACCCAGACGCTCGAACAACAGCTCGTGGCCATCCGGATCCCGGGACAGCAGCAAGCGGTAGGCCCAGGCCCCCGGAGTTGCGGTCCAGCGAAACAGTACGCCCCGTGGCGTGATCAGCGGAGGGTAAAGGAGCGGTGGCGACGCAGTCAGTCCAGTCGGCTCGTGTGGCGTTTTTGCCACCGTTTCCGATCCGGCGATCTCAACGACCCGCTTGCCCTCCAGGCCCTCCCAGTCCTGCTCATCGATACCCCGTATCCCCAGCACGTAGATGTCCGCAACGGGTAGAGACAGACGGCTCTGACTCACGGGTGTCAGTACCTCATCAACCAGGGTACCCTGTAGGTCGATCAACTGAACCCGATAGCGTTGCGCCAGCGCCAGATCGGGCCAGTTCAGTTGCAGCGAATGGTCGGCCTGCTGTATGTCCATCCCATCCAGATCCGGTTTGGGCAATAACATACGGGGCTTTCCGGGGGGATCACCGGGTATCACCTGGACACCCTCTCCTGATGACAGATCCGTGGTTTCACCCTGCGCGCTCACCCCGACACGTCCCTCGTTGACCTCGGTCCGGGTTTCTCCCGAAGGGGCCGTAACCGCGACCCGAAATGCGGTTCCACGTACCACCGTGACAGCGGCGGGTGTGTGAATCTCATAGCGAGACTTGGGATGGATACGGGGTACGACCTGGTTCTCCAGGCGCCCCCGCTGCAGATGAATCCGGGTATCCAGCATGCCCTTACCCTGGAAGGCCGAGAGGGCATCGAATACGACTTCACTGTTCTCCCCGATCTGCAAAGATGAGCCGTCGGCAAACACCACGGAGACCCGGGAGTCTGCTCCGGTCATGATCCGATCACCCGCCTGCAGCACCGTGTCAATTTCCAGTTCGACCCAGTCGTCCTGATTGATATGGCGCAACTTGGCAGTTCCCGACATCCGGGAAACCCGGACCCCGTCAATCAGTGCTTTCATCCAGTCGATGGGGATTTGAATGCCGAAACCCACCGGGGTTCTGCGATCCTCGACGATACCGTTATAGTCCTGTAACTGCTCCGCAGTGAATTCAGATTTCAGGTATCGCTCGACCAACATCGTCAGGTTTTCGCCCTCACGAATCCGGTAGGTCCAATCCTCCCCCCAGGCATGCCAAGCCGTGACCCACAGCAGCAGGCCACCGAGCAATGATGTTTTCAGAAGCTTGCGGGATCGCATGGATATATCTCAACCGGACAGCCCGTAAGGACTGTTAGTGGGTGTTCCTGGACGGGTCCGTCTCATCCAGAAACTCGAGACGGTAACCCTGATGATACACTGCTTTCAAACGCCAACCCTTATCCGGGGTCAGGGCCAGTTTACGCCGCAACCGGCTGATATGGGTATCCACAGTGCGGGTCATCAGACCGGGACCGACACCCCAGACACTCTCAAGGAGATGATCCCGGGACAACAGACGCCCGATGTTGCTGAACAGCATCCACGCCAGTTGAAACTCCTTTTCGGTCAACTCGACCGGCTCTTCATTGAGGATCAACTGCTTGTGTACCCGGTTCAGGAGAAAATCCGCGATGCGTATCTGATCCCGTCGGCCGTTGTGCCGACGCACCAATGCCTTCACCCGGGCAAGCATCACATCCCGGTTCACCGGCTTGGCCAGATAGTCATCCGCGCCCTTCTCGAGGGCCTCGATGATATCCGCCTCGCCATCGCGATGAGTGATGAAAAAGATCGGCAGATCCCACTCCCTTTCCTGACGAATCCAGGACAGGACATCCACTCCGCTCATCCCCGGCAATTCCCAATCCATGATCAGCAGATCGTAGGTCTCATGACGCAACTCGCGCATGAAGGCGTCCGCATCATGGAACACCCGACAGGCATAACCCTCATCCTCGAGCCACTCCTTCATCACCGCCGACTGCACCGTGTCGTCTTCCAGATAAGCGATGCGCATCATCCTCTCCCAACTGGGCATACATGCCGGTATTTAAACTTTGGGCCGTTCCGGCGAATACCATCCATGATTGGAACCGATTGTACCGAAATGTGCGCCAGAATCCGGCAGGCGGCTGGACAACCCACCTGCCACACCTGTCAACATTGTTGCCTTTGGCTCAATTCACCTTCAGTTCCACGCGACGATTCTGCTCCCGTCCCTGAGCTGTAGCGTTATCCGCCACCGGTGCCGTCTCACCCTCGCCACTCACCTGGATGATCGCCGCAGGCACCCCCTCGGAGACCAGGAACTGCGCCACCGCACGGGCACGCTTCTCAGACAGGGCCTGATTGTACCGGGTGGAGCCGAGAGAATCCGTATGCCCAATGACCTGCACGGATTTCACGTCCTGACGGGACTTGAGCGTATCAGCCACCTGCCGCAACTCGGCGGCGTAACCTGCCTCGATGCGATCGCTGTCGACTTCAAATGGAATCCGGTTGAGGACGATTTTCATCGCGCACCCCCGGCCGTCTACACTGGCTCCCGCCGGTGTACCCGGACATTGATCCTTAGCATCCACAACACCGTCCCCATCGCTGTCCGGGATACACCCTTGCGAGTCCACACTGACCCCGGCGGGTGTATCCGGACAACGATCCTGTTCATCCACAACTCCATCACCGTCTGTATCGCTTGCCATTGGTTCAGCGAAACATCCGGTTGTGCCGGGATCGGCATCACGAAAATCCGTGGTCCAACACTCCCCAGCACTGTTGCGCCAGACGCTTCCCGCCGCATCATAGGCAACCCCTTTGCCGGCCACAGCCGATCCACTGGTCAAGGCCAGCAGAATTGCCATGCTGATTGTACGCTTGGTGCTGTAATTCATTGTTCACTCACTCCGTTTCACGTTTGAATTGATAAAAACCGATCCCCTGCAGGGCGGCTAACTCGAAGCCACCTGGTAGAGATGAACATCCCGCTGGGGATAGGGAATATTGATACCTTCCCGATCGAAAGCGGTCTTGATGTTTTCGAGCAGCGAAGCACGGGTGGTCCAGTAGTCGCTGGACTTAACCCAAGGCCGCATCGCAAAATCCACGCTGCTTTCGCCCAGTTCGAGCAGCATTATGGTAGGCGCAGGATCCTTGAGCAGGGTGGACTCCTCATCCAGCACCTGCTTGATGAGCGCCTGGGCTTTCTTCATGTCATCGTCATATCCGATGCCAATCACCAGATCGATCCGGCGCGTGTCCCGTGCAGAGTAGTTGATGATGGTTCCACTGTAGATCTGGGCATTCGGCATGATGATCTCACGGTTATCACCGGTTTTCAGCACCGTGTGGAAAATCCGGATATCCTCCACCACACCAGAGGTACCCCCAGCCTCAATGAAATCCCCCAGCTTGAAGGGTCGGAAGATGATCAGCATGACACCTGCGGCAAAACTCGACAGGGAGTCCTTCAAAGCCAAACCTACGGCCAGACCGGCGGCACCCAGAATTGCCATTGCGGAGGTGGTATTGACGCCCAACTGCTCGAGGGCCGCCAGGACCACGACCGCCAACAAGGCCATCTTGACAATGTTTCCAAGAAAGCTGACCAGCATGGGATCGACATTGCTGCGGGTCATCACCGCACGCAGCGCCCGGGTCAATGCCGATGCGATCCAGCGACCGATCATAAACACCAGCAGCGCCATGAAGATCTTGGTTCCCCAGGGAATCAGGTAGGTATCCAGCAAGGTATTCAAATCAAAGTCCATAAGTTACTCCGCTCAGTTGATTGTTCGCCCCTCGACAAGGTGGCAGGACTGCGAATCGAGGTGGCGAGATCAGCCGCGGAAGGGCTTTGGCTAACATCGGCTCAAAACGATTCGGAAGCTCAGTATAACCCCCCGAATGGTTGTGCAGCTTATGCAATCCCTTTTCCCGGTGAAAGGCGCGACCTGTGAAGATTTGTAAACTTGTTGTCACACATCCCGACGTTCACAATCGTCCCAACATGCGCCTCGCTTATCATGGATTGTGAAATATTCACTCAAACGTCTTATGGTTTTTTTTCTAAGGTCTGCGCGTAATGTTTACAGACAACGTCCAATCCACGACACGGGATCAACAAACCCCATGAAACCGGAAACACCCCATGATCCGTTGATCGATGCCATCCTGGAACTTTGGACCTCGAGTTTTCATGGCCTGCTCTCAACCCACTCCGTCAAGTTTCCGGGCTATCCCTTCGGCTCTTTGCTGCCGGTTTGTCGAGACTCCAAAGGCAATCCTTTGCTGTTGATTTCTCATCTTGCACAACACACCCGTAATCTCGAAGCCAACCCGCACTGTTCCCTGACCCTCAGCGAAACCGATGAGGACGACATCCAGCAGTCAGGCCGCCTGACCTGCCTGGCCCGGGCAGAGGCCCTGAACTCCAATGCTTCGGCGGAACGCTACTTTCGCTATTACCCGGAAACCCGGCGTTACTATAAGGAGATGAACTTCCGCTTTTACCGCCTACTCCTGCAACAGCATTATTTCATTGGCGGGTTTGGCTCCGCACGCTGGTTCGATGCCAGCCGTGTACCACCACCTGCCCCCTTTGCGGCCGCAGAAGAGGCGGAACTGCTGTTTCAGCTCAATGCCAAGGGACAGAATCTGTTGCGGCGTTATCTGCATCAGCGGGAGATTCCTGCCAATGCCGTGCTTATTGAAACGGTGGGCATCGATCCGCTGGGTCTGGATATACGCATGGAGCACAAACTGCAGCGCCTGACGTTTCCGCAAGGTTTCTCAAGCTCAGCGGATTTTATAAGTCAAATCAGAGATCTGTAGATAATCACACCGATCACCCGCAAATACCCTGCAAACTAAAGGGTAGAATCCCGCAATCCGTTAACCGTACACTTGTCCCTAATAACCAACCATTTCACTAGGTATTAGGAGCAGATGTAATGAGTGTCGAAATCCCGGAACGCGACGGTGACGGTTACCTTACCGATATGAATGCATGGACCCCGGAAATCGCCCGGGCCATGGCCGATGCGGATGACTACGAACTGACCGATGAAAAGTGGAACCAGATCATCAAAGCCCGCGAATACTACAACGAGCACAACGTGGTACCGCCGATCCGCAAGTTTTCCAAGTACCTGGGTGCGGACAAGAAGGAGATGTTCGAGCTGTGGATGACCGGCCCGATGAAACCGATCACCAAATACGGCGGCCTGCCCAAACCGACCGGATGCGTCTGATTCCGCCAGGGAGCGAACATCAGTCTTCAGCGCACCGTTGAGGATACCGGTTCCGTGAGCCGCCCATCCCGACCGGGATGGGCGGTTTCTTGTCTGTCTGGGGCATCCGTTTTCATCTTTCATCAATCCCTTTTCCCCGATGGCTTGCGACTTCACATTGCCACCCCCAGGTTCCGATCTCTAAAATTACGCTTTTGACCAAAACACCTCTGGCCGACTAGCAGGCTGTTGAAATTCGCTCAGACGAGTGCGAGACAAGGCGAAAACCGGCGAAAAAGCGGAGTTTACTGGAGTAAATGAGCATTTTGAGCCGGTTTTTAACGATGGATCGTGCCGTCTGAGTAGAATTTCAGCAGCCTGCTAGGCCGCAATGACAGCCCTGGAGCCGCAGTATGACCAACCCTGCCCTGCTCGGTCAGTTGACCGACCTGCACGAGATGCAGCGGGACCTTCTCGCATCACGGGAAGCCCCGATTTGCTCCCTCAGGCCCAATTCCAGGCTTGCAAGCCTGAACTGGTACTACGGGCGAGGCGTCTATCTGGAACTGCTCTGGCTGCGGGAGCATCTCAATAACGACGAGGATCTGAGCCGGCGGGTCCGATACCTGTTCACAGCGGGAGGACTGAGCCTCGAGGAGCAATGCGCCCAGCTGCCGGACCGGGACCACCTGATTCACTGGGCGACCGAGGTTCGTGACGAACATATCCGTCTGCTTGCAACCCCTGGCGCACTTCCCGCGGAACACCCCTGGATGGTCGAGGATCGGCTGGCCTGGTATCTACTGCAGGAACAAGCGAAGCTGTACGAGAACATGCTGCTCGTTCTCTACCAGTTCCGTTTACAGGAGACTTCCGTTCACTACCGTTGTGAGGAACCCCTGCAACCGGCTCAACCCGAGTGGGAAACCCGGGAAATCTCTCAGGGACACTACCGAATCGGGGGACGGGACGAACCCAGGGCTTACGACAACGAAAGCCCCCCCCAGGCGGTGGAGCTGAGCAGCTTTCGCATTGCCCTGAACCCGGTTTCCAATGCCCAGTATCTGGAGTTCATGCAACAGGGCGGTTATCAGGATGAGCGCCTGTGGAGCGATGCCGGCCGGGACTGGCTGGGAGAGCATCGGGACAACCACCCGGAATACTGGCGTCAGGACCCTGTGGGCAACTGGTATGAAATTGCCCTCAACGGCTCCACACCCCTGCCCCCCGAAGAGGCCGTTACCGGTGTCAATCTGTACGAGGCTGAGGCTTTCGCCGCCTGGGCCAGCCGCCAATCCGAAGCCGCCGAAGGGGCGATTCTGCAGCATGAATACCAGTGGGAGATTGCAGCCCGAAGCGGAGTCCTGACACGCTCAGGACGGGCCTGGGAGTGGTGCGGCAATCCCTTCCACGCCTACCCGGAATTTACCCCATTTCCCGACAACACGGTTTCCCAGGACGCATTCGAGTCACCCCATCAAACCCTCAAAGGGGGCAGCCTGCACACCCCCAAGGTGTTGAGACGGGCCAGTTTTCGCCACTGGGCGGAACCGGAGGCGCATCATAACCTGGCCGGAATTCGACTGGTATTCCCCCCAAAACACAGCTGGACTTGAGGTACCGGGAACGGGGTTCGCCAATTGTGTGAGCGGGTACCGTTCCGCGAATGAAAGCATTAAAGATTTGCCTGTTTCGGCCAACAAACCGGTTAGAGAGACTCTAAACGGAACAGGCTGGAATTCATGGGCATCAACTCGATCACAGGACCGGCGTTGCAGGGGATCCAGAAAGGACTCCAGGGCATGCGGCGCGTGGCATCTGAGATCGCCAGTGCCCAGCAGGTGCAACAATCCAATCCCAAGGATCTCTCCCGCTCGATGGTGGAGATGAAGCAACAGGCCAATTTGGTCAAGGCACAGGTGAAGACCCTTAAGACCGCCGATGATGTGCTGGGCACCCTCTTCGACGAACGGGCTTGAGGCGAACCCAGTGTCGGGCTCGAGAATATTGTCCTATTTCAGACTCGCCACTCAATAATCGAAAAGCATCGACAGATCGACCGCACGGACATCCTTGGTCAGCGCTCCAACCGAGATATCGTCCACCCCGGTTTCCGCAATACTCCGCACTGTTTCAAGGTTGATCCCGCCGGAGGCCTCCAACCGGGAACGTCCGTTGTTGATCGCCACCGCCTCGCGAAGCTGCCCAAGATCCAGGTTATCGAGCAAAACCCGTGTCGCACCCGCCTGCAATGCCTCGCGTAACTCATCCAGTGACTCAACCTCGATCTCAACGGAAGTACCCGAAGGCACCTGTCCGAAGGCCCGCTTCAGGGCTGCTGTGATCGACCCCGCGGCCCGAATGTGATTTTCCTTGATCAGCACCGCATCGAACAGACCGATGCGGTGGTTGTGACAGCCGCCACAGGTAACGGCATACTTCTGCTGTAGTCTCAAACCGGGAAGGGTTTTGCGGGTATCGAGAATGCGTGCCGAAGTACCTTTTACCGCATCCGCATATTGGCGCGCCAGGGTCGCTGTTCCGGACAGGGTCTGCAGGTAGTTCAGGGCGGTGCGTTCACCACTCAGCAACGACCGGGCCCGTCCCTCAAGACGACATACTCGCTGACCGGCTTCGAGCCGATCGCCATCACCGGCCTCCCATATCAGAACCACCTCGGGATCGAGTTGACGATAAACCTCCTCGACCCAGGCAACACCGCAAAGAACCGCCGTTTCACGGCATAGGATGGTGCCGCGAATCCGGGTTTCCGCATCCAGCAGGTCAGCGGTCAGATCACCTGGACCGAGATCCTCGATCAGTGCCTGACTCACCTGTTGGCTGATGAGATGGCGTGGCGGAAGCTTCATGATCAGGCGATCGCGAGCAGTTCCACATCGAACACCAGGGTCGCATTCGGCGGAATCACGCCACCCGCACCACGAGCGCCGTAGCCCAGCTGGGGCGGGATAGTCAGACGACGCTTGCCGCCGATCTTCATACCCGCGACCCCTTCATCCCAACCGCGGATGACCATGCCTTTGCCCAGAGTGAACTCAAACGGCTGATTGCGATCCACGGAAGAATCGAATTTGTCACCTTCCAGCAACCAGCCGGTGTAGTGCACGGAGACCTTGTGACCCGCTGCCGCCGTATCACCCTCGCCCTGGGTCAGGTCTTCAATCTTCAATCCGGAATCGGTAATCATTTCACTCATGCTTCACTCTCTGGTTTTTTATCACTGATGGACCATGCGGCGCAGCTAGAGGACTCCCTCAGCCAGCCTATATCCGGATACTTGTAACACGCCTGACCGGAGAACGCCACGGCCCCATCTCTGCTCCAACAGACGAACGGTCAATTGGTGATCGACTCGCACAACAGGGGCACATCCCGTCATCCCATCCGAACCGGCACCGGAGCGCTTACCCGGATCATCACCCGGGCCTCGGACCCGTTTAATAACCGCTCATGTACAAGTATTTTGCTGATTACCCATCACTTTTAACCTGTCAGACCGCCGATAGCGGCCGTTGGGGAGTGCCGGGTATTAGGGCCTGTATTGAACTTCATGTGCAGGGAGAAGGGTGTAAAAATCCTCTGCACAGCGCACACCGCAACCCAAAACCTATAAGATCTTTACGCACAGTTGTAGCCACTTTGAGCTGATCTGTTTGGGTGAAGAGAGGAGAGTCTTACGCGGCGCTGGTTTTCTTCAGGGCATCCAGCATAGCGTCGAGGGCACGATCCATGATGGGTTTGGCGGGCAGCTCGACAAGACGGGCGGTACCTTCCCGCAGATGCCGGGCAAGACCCGAGGCGCTCAGCTCCATGGCCTTCATACCCTTTCGATTGACGAAAATGAAACTGTCGGTGACTTTGCTTTTCCAGGAGAGCTTGACCCTCACCTTGGCACTGCCGTCGGCAATCTCCAACCAGCATCCGGGTTCGAGCGAGTGGGCCTGGCGGGCGAATTCATCGTTATCGTAAATCGCCTCATCGGCAAGCTCATGCAACTGGCTGGCATCATCGGATGTCAGCTGGCTATCGGGAAAATGGATTTCGTGATGCGCGACCGGTTGCGTACCGGAGGTATGCACCTGGGCCGCATCGCCCCCCCTGAGCACCTGGATGTGGCAGTTCTGGAGTTCTTTGAACAGCCGCGCCATCTTGTGTTGATCGAAGGAGATGCTGTTCAGTCGCTCCCTCAAATTGCGCAGCAACTCCGGAATACCCCGCAACAGCTGCTGCTGGTCCTGGTATTCGGACTTGGGTTGAACACTCCACAACAACCGCTCAACGATTTCGAGACACTCCTGCCAGTCCTTGCTTTGGCTGCCTTCACGCAGATAGATCAGCAGCATCACATCCTTCCAGCCATCCTCGAGTATCGACATCACGGCCTGGGGAATCACCATCTGTCGCTGCAGACGCAGGTTCAGCTCCTCGGAAACGATCTGTTTCGCGGACTTCAGCTGTTCCTTGCCACGGGTGATCTGAGTGGTCCGCTGCTCCGCAATCTCGGCCCCCCGCTGCTCCTTCTGCCACCAATTGGTGAACTCCTCATCGAGTTCCGCGAACAGACCCGGATCATCATGAAACTCATTGAGGATTCTCTTGATGATGGACTCGATCTTGTTGTAGAGCGAATCATTGGCGCGGTCGCCGGTATCATTCCAACCCACTGCGGCCTGGGCCAGAGAGTTGAGCAGTCGCCGGGCCGGATGAATCTTCTTGCTGAAAAAACTCTTGTCGATGATCGCAACCTTCAGCATCGGGATCTGCAGGCGGCTGATCAGCGCCTTCATGGCATCCGGCAGGCTGTAGTCATCGAGAATGAACTCGAACAGCATGGAAATGATATCGATGGTGTCATTGTCCGCATCACCCAGGGAGCGGGTGATCTGCCCATCCTTGGCAATCCGCAGATCCTGAGCCAGACGGGCGCGCATCTGATCCGGACTCAGAGGAGGACCGCCATAATGACCCTGGGGCAACATCACCACATTGGACTGCTGTAGCGCGGACAGCACACCCAGCAACTCGCCGGTATCCACAACCGGAACATTGCTCTGGGGTGCGGCGAGCATCATGCTTGAGCTGAGCATGCTGCTGGATGAAGCGGTTCTGCGCATACCCAGCAGATGCTGCAGGGTGGAGAAGATCTCCGCCTGAACCTCTTCGTGGGAGGCCATCTGGCTGCTGGCCGCAGGGGTCGTGGGCGCCCCGGTCACGTAAGAGGAGTCACTGGCCAGATAGCTGTCACCACCCTCGCCGCGCAGACTCGGGGCAACCGGATTACGACGCACCTTGGGGGTCAATTTGGGAATCACGCCGGCACGCCCCAACAGGAGATTGATCTCGTCGTAGAGCCCCCCGATGTAGTGCATCACATGCCGGTCGAACAGCTTGTAGACCACCAGCTTGACCGGAAACTCAACCGCCACATCACTGATGGCCAGACGAAACGCATTGCAGACCACCCCTGGTTCCAGCGGGGTTTTCTTGGCGATCTCCTCATCCACCTGGCCGGCACAGAGAATCGCTGAAAAACGCTGCCCCATGGCAAACAGTTCCCGGGAGAAGCGGTTTTCCGATTTGCTCACCATGTTGGTGATGGCCAGCGACTCTTCGAGGTCATCATCGTCCACCAGAGACATCTCGGTATCGCGGCTGAGATCATCCAGGGTCGGCTGACTGACCGTGACATCGCCGGTTTCCCAGAACCGGTCATAGGCACGCAGCAGCTCCTGATTGAAACTGCGATCGATCTTGGCGCGCTGCTTGCGCAATTCGCGCATGGAGTCGAAATAGATATTCTGCAGGGCATTGTTTTCCGATTTGTTCGCCATCTCGTAGAGGGAATCATCGAGATTCTCGAACAGATCGGTCATCAGCTTGGGCAGGGTCTTAACAACCAGATTACGGCACTCAGCCGCAATCCTGCGCCCGCTGATATCAAGCGTTATGTTTCTTTGACGAGGCACAGCTGAGCCAAAAGTAATAATGTTGTCTTGCCTTTGCATCTATCGCCACTTGAAATCCCTGCCATTAACCCAAGGCGATGCCGATACGTCCCTTTAACCCGCATCTGTTGCAAGGCTATGTCAGCCCGGAAAACGCGTCTGAGATTGACCTCACAAAAGATCCATGGATGAAAGCGCGCCAAGTGGCATCAGTACAGGGTGCGTTCTCCAAAATTAGCACCAAGTACCTGAACAATCAATGGATTAGAAGTCATCGATTAGCCTTGAACAGGTGCTCCCAGATGGCGATCAGACCTCTGAATCAAGCCGCAACTCGGGAAATAAACTCCGCTTGATTCGCCCTGATTGCAGCCTAATCTACAGGGCTCGGCTGAAATTCCGAGCATCGTTCAGAACTTAGCCGGTTGCTGGCGCGCATAGAGGCACGGCTGGACCCGGATACCAAGCCCCGCAATCCGCGTCCGTACCGCCGCCCCCCCTGTTATCGATCATCCCCCAGACAGACATGGATGTCCCCTGCATTCTGGGTTAAGGTTCATTCACAGTGGGTGACAACCCAGCGAATGACTTACAGAACCCGATCAACTTCCATGCAACTTTTTCGGCAACTTTTCGCATCACTTCTCAGCAGTTTTCGCGATCTTGTCCCGATTTTCGTTGTCATCGCCTTTTTTCAGATTGCTGTGCTGCAGCAACCGATCCCGAATATCGGCAGCCTGTTGTTCGGCTCCCTGCTGGTGCTGCTGGGACTCAGCCTGTTCATCGAGGGTCTCAACCTGGGCCTGTTCCCCCTGGGTGAATCCATGGCCTGGAATTTCTCCCGCAAAGGCAGCCTCACCTGGCTGCTTCTGTTTGCATTCTCACTGGGATTCGGCACCACCGTGGCGGAACCGGCGCTGATCAAGATTGCCGAGGAAGCCGCTCAGGTCGCCGCAGCGGGAGGGATGATCGACGATCACGCCCAATCCATGGATGACTACGCCCAGGGACTGCGTTACACTGTGGCGCTGTCAGTCGGTTTTGCCATCGTGCTGGGCGTACTGCGCATCGTCAAAGGCTGGCCGGTACAGTACCTGATCATCGGCGGGTACATCGGCGTGGTCATCATGACCGCATTTGCGCCAAAGGAGATCATCGGCATCGCCTATGACTCGGGTGGCGTCACGACCTCGACGGTCACTGTACCCCTGGTCACTGCACTGGGTGTCGGACTCGCCTCCAGTATCAAAGGGCGCAATCCAATGACCGACGGTTTTGGGTTGATCGCTTTCGCCTCCCTCACCCCCATGATCTTCGTCATGGGTTACGGCATGCTGCTATGAACGAATCTCTGCAGCACTTCATTGACGTTTTGCTCGGTACCATGCTGGATGTGCTGCCAATCGCGGCGATCCTGCTGGGATTCCAGGTTTTCGTACTGCGTCGGGCGCTCAAGAACCCCAAAGAGATTCTCACCGGCTTCTTCATGGTGCTGATCGGCCTGGCCCTGTTCCTGGAGGGACTGGATCTGGCCCTGTTCCCGATCGGAGAACTGATGGCCAACCAGTTGACCGCACCGGAGTTTCTCGATGCACAGGACGCCCACTCGATCGAATGGCACCACTATTTCTGGGTCTACCTGTTTGCCGCCAGCATCGGATTTTCAACCACCATAGCCGAACCCTCCCTGATCGCCCCCCGTTCGATCATTGCCCTGGCCTACGATTCCGGTGGTGTCACAACCTCTACGGTGACCGTACCCCTGGTCACCGCCCTGGGACTGGGACTTTCCAGCAACGTACCGGGACGAAACCCCTTGATGGACGGCTTTGGCCTGATCGCCTTCGCCAGCCTTTTTCCTATCATAACCGTAATGGGCTATGCCCAACTCAGCGAGTGGCGCAGTCGACGGCCGCCAAGATGATTCAATCGAGGTAATCACATGCACTTCAAACTCATCATCGCCCTGGTGGAAGACACTACCACCGAAAAAGTTCTCGAAGCGGCCCGATCCGCGGGCGCTACCGGCTCCACCGTCATCAACCATGCCCGGGGAGAGGGTGTTCAGCAATCGAAAACCTTTTTCGGACTGACCCTCGACACCCAGCGTGATGTACTGTTGCTGCTCGTGGAAGAACATCTCAGCCGTGCGATACTGGAAAAGATCGCCGAAGCCGGGGAGTTCGACGAACAACCGGGCAACGGCATCGCGTTCCAGATCGATATTGAGGATGCGGTAGGGGTGAGTCACCAGATCGAGACCCTGTCACAAGTCATCGAGGAGGAATTATGAGCGAACATAAACTGGTCCGGGTCAGGGATGTGATGAAGGCGGACTTCGACCTGGTCGATGGAATGGACACAGTGCGCAATGCACTGGAGCGGATGATGCATGTGGAAACCAAGTCCCTGATCGTGAAAAAACGCCACGAGAACGATGAGTACGGGCTGGTCACCCTATCCGACATCGCCCGCCAGGTGCTGGCCAAGGATCGCGCACCTGAACGGGTCAATATCTATGAAATCATGAGTAAACCTGCCCTGACCGTATCACCGGAGATGGACATACGCTATTGCGCCCGGATCTTCAGCCGTTTCGAACTCTCCCGCGCTCCGGTGGTGGAAAACGGCCGCATCGTGGGTATCGTCAGTTACACGGACATGGTCCTGAAGGGCTTTCCGAGCAACGGGGACTGAGTTGCAGCAGGCCTGCCCCGTGCTCCTGCCGGGAGCCGTATTTCACCCCACGGAGAACCGGGACGAGCGTCCCGCTGATACTCCGATCGACCTGTTGGTGATTCACAGCATCAGCCTGCCGCCGGGTGAATTTGGCGGACCCTGGATCGATAATTTTTTTCTCAATCGCCTCGATCCCGGCGCGCACCCGTTCTTTGCGACCATCCAGGACCTCAGGGTCTCCAGTCATCTGCTGATACGCCGTGACGGCGAAATTGTGCAGTACGTCCCTTTCGATCAGCGGGCCTGGCATGCCGGTCAATCCAATTTTTGCGGACACTGGCGCTGCAATGACTTCTCCATTGGCATCGAACTGGAAGGCAGCGACTTGGAACCGTTCAGCGCCTCCCAGTACAGCGTCCTCACCCAAGCCACCCATTGGCTGATGCAGCGTTATCCCGCGATCAGGGAGACGCGCATCACCAGCCATTCGGCCATCTCCCCCGGCCGCAAAACCGATCCCGGCCCGCATTTCGACTGGCGCCATTACCGTACACTCCTGCAAGCCGCACGCAAGACCTGAGCGCCATCACGAGATCAATCGAACCCGGGGTTCCGCCACCGGCAATCAGTCGCCAGGCCGGGCCCTGATACATCAGAAGGCTGGCGCATACCGGTCACTCTCCTTAAAATCAAACCGATAGCGCTTCAGTTGCAATCGGGGCGCGCACGGAAGCCTATAAAGACACAGTGCTTCAACCCGGCAAAATCGCTTTACACGAACCGGTACATGATTCAAGCCAGAGCTACAGGAATTGGGTAAACACACCAGATGACCTTCACGATCGTACTTATCTGCATCATTGCCGAACGCTTTTTACTGGATTCATTGAGCTGGCGAAACGATCGCTGGTTTTTCCGCTATACCCAGTGGTACCAGGCACAATCCCTGCCTCAAGGCCTGCAGCGGGGTACCCTCGGACTGATCACCCTGCTGCTTCCCCCTCTACTGGCGGTCGCATTGATACAGCAGGTTCTGGACAACGCCCTTTGGGGATTTCTCGACATCGCTTTTGCCATCGGGGTTCTGATCTACACCCTGGGCCCCCAGGACCTGGACCAGCAGGTCAATGAATATGTAGAGGCCCGTGAGCACGACGATGAACAGGCCGCCCGTGACATCGCCCTTCATCTGATCGATGACGAACCACCCACCAGCGAACCCGCCCGCTCCCAGGCCATTGCGGAAGCCGCCCTGCATCTGGCCAATCGACGAATCATCGCGGTATTATTCTGGTTTGTCCTGCTCGGCCCACTCGGCGCCGCCCTCTACCGTCTCGCCACCTGGTTACCCAGGACCGATCAGGCAGCACAGAGCATTGATTACAAGCTGAATGCTCTGCAATTGATCCACATCCTGGATTGGATCCCGGCGAGACTCACGGCATTCTGCTACGCCATCGCCGGAAGTTTCGAGGACGCCCTATACGGATGGCGCAGTTATCAGGAACAGCGTCACACGGAATTCACCGACTCCAACACCGGCATACTGATCTGTACCGGCAGCGGCGCGATGCGGCTGACCACCCTGTTGGATGAAACCCAGGCCGGCGCCCAGGCTTACTCCTATCTGCCCAAAGCCGCAATGGCCTTGATTTGGAGAAGTCTCATCGTATTTATGGTCCTGCTGGCCTTTCTCAGCCTGACCGGACTGGTATGAGCGCATGAGCCAAACCACCACCATCGACCTGATGCGCCATGGCGAACCTGTTGGTGGCCGACGCTACCGGGGACAGATCGACGACCCCTTGAGTGATAAGGGCTGGTCACAGATGCACCAGGCAGTGGCGGGGAAGACTCCATGGGAAGCCATCGTCAGTTCCCCATTGAAACGCTGTGCTGAATTTGCCCGAGAACTCAGTGAGCACATGGGAGTCAGCCTGAGCTACGATGAGCGTTTCATGGAAGTGGGATTCGGAACCTGGGAAGGATTGTCAGGAGATCAGATAAGAGCCCTGGACGAAAAGGCCCTGGAACGCTTCTATCACGATCCGATCGAGTATCGACCCGCTGGAGCTGAGCCACTCAAATCGTTCAATGAAAGGGTCAGTGCGGCCTACGAAGCGGTAATCGCCCGGTATGCCGGTCAGCATGTCCTGATTGTGACCCATGCTGGCGTCATTCGCAGCATCCTGAGAAAAACCCTTCAGGCCCCCCTCGCATCGATGTACCGCATCTCCATCGAGACCGCATCCCTGACCCGTATACAAATTACTTCCGAACGCCCTCCCACGGTCCATTTCGTAGCCAGAGAATCGCTGTAACCTTATAAATTCATTGAATTTATACACCATTACATGGATTTTGTGAGGTACCTCACATTTCATTTAAGGCTTGTTTAAGCTAAACGCGCTATAACTCACACCAAGTGGACATGTTTTTTTATACCGTAGAAGACACCTACTGGCTGATTACAATAAAACAACAGAGGAGGCACTCATGTCCTGGTTATATTTGATGCTGCTTGCAATGATCGTCGTTTCAGTTCTGACCACCAAAGGCGTAGAACTGCCCGATTGACGCAGCTGAACTGAAAATACGTCCGGCGCCTATCGTGATGATCTCTGGCGGACATACTCGTACATCACGATTGAGGCCGCGACGGCAACATTCAGACTCTCGACCTCACCAAATTGGGGTATCGCGAGACAACCCACCTCCGGATACTCTTCCCGCGTAAAACTGTGACCGAACTCCTCATGTCCCATAACGAATGCCGTCCTGGGCGCAAGATCTGAATCGGTAAGCATCTGATCACATCCTCCGGTGAGCATGACGACCTCATACCCGCGACTCATCAGGTTTTCATAGCTCTCGGAAAACTTCTCAAAAAAACGTGCCGGTACCTTCTTGAACGCGCCTTTACCCGGCGCCGGATCAAACGGTCCTATGTCGATGAGATGCACCTCGTGAGCACCAAAGGCCTCCGCACTGCGGAATATCTTCGCCACATTGAATCCAGCTTTCATGTGATCCAGCACGAGGATGAACTCATGCGGCCCTGGCTTCGCTAACAGATTCCGTCGTCGCTGCTTGATATACCGCAGCATCGCCTGATCTCTCGTTTCACGCTTCTCCCGTTTCGTCTTTCTCTGCCTTAACATCTGCTCGAACTCATTCTCTGACGGATACTTTTCCGTGCTGTTTGCGCCTTCAAAACCCTAACATTGTCACTGGGATATGAAACCACCTACTTCGTACAGGATGATAAAAACCGCTTTTAACTACGGGTTTCACGAGACATCAGACAGCACCTCGGAGTACGAAGCAGAGATGACAGCACAGCATAACCGGGTTAATAATTGTCATTGATCGACAACACCCTGTTACGAGTACAGTGGCAATACTGTTGTCGTCCCCTGAGTACTGCCGTGGCCTGCGTAGTACGGGGATTGCCGGATTAAAGATACAGCCCCACGGGACAAGACATGCAATCTACACAAGTTACCCGCATTCTCATTTGGAGCCGCTGGCTCAGAATATCACATTGGCTGATTGGCTTTTCCGGCCTGGGCCTGATGGCAAGCGGTTATCTGATGAAGCATCAGATAGTCGACAATTCTGCCGCTGAAGATCTGCACTACATGCTCACTGCCGTGCTTCTGCCTGCACTGCTTGTCAGGCTTTACCTGTTATTTTTTGGCAAGGGCACGGATCATTTTACAGATTGCGAACCGGACATACACCGACTCAGACAGGCGTGGGAAGTCGCTAAATTTTACCTCACTCTGGGGAAGGCGCCTTTACCCAAATGGTACAGCCATAACCCACTCTGGGGGCCTCTCTACCTGGCGTTCTATTTTATACTGGCTCTGAATGCCTTGAGCGGTTTGGCGCTCATCAATGAAGCCCCGTTTCTGTTTAACCTGAGCATGATCGATTTACACAGGATAACCTATATGTTGATTTCAGGTTTCGCCGTTCTGCACATCCTGGCAGTGTTCAGCCATGACATGGGCGGCACCAGTTCAGATATTTCAGGCATGATAAACGGCCATCGCATCTTTGAACTCAAACAAGAACCCACTCAGGAGTCAACGTCGTTTCAAAGCGTCGATGTCAAGGACCTGCTGAAAACGATCAAGAAGTGAAAGATATTTTCAGGATTAGTATCGACACACCTGCACGGCACAAACTTTCCCTGTGTTGGCCCGCGAAATCAGCCCATCACACCGCATAGCCACATAAAAAAACCCACGCCAAATGGCGTGGGTATATTCACATCCTCAAGATGTAGTGAGGTGCTTATTCGTCAGCTGCGGCGACAGCTTCAGTGGAACCGTTGTCCGGACGATCAACCAGTTCAACATAGGCCATGGGCGCTTTATCACCGGCACGGTAACCACATTTCAGAATGCGGACATAACCACCCGGTCGTGCCTGATAACGCGGACCCAGTTCAGCAAAGAGCTTACCGACAGCCGACTTGTCGCGCAGACGAGAGAAGGCCAGACGACGTTTGGCTACATTGTCGGTTTTCGACATAGTGATAAGCGGCTCAGCTACTCGACGCAACTCTTTTGCCTTCGGCAGAGTGGTCTTGATAAGCTCATGATTGATCAAAGACACGGCCATGTTTCTGAACATGGCATTTCTGTGGCTGCTGTTCCGATTGAGCTGCCGTCCTGATTTGCGATGTCGCATGGGTAGACTTCCCCAGAATTCAAATTAAGTTAAGGTTTGATTTACAGCGTCTCAATGAGCGAGCTGTTCTTCGATATTTTCAGGTGGCCAATGTTCCAGGCGCATGCCCAAGGACAAACCACGACGAGCCAAAACGTCCTTGATTTCGGTAAGAGATTTCTTACCCAGATTAGGCGTCTTGAGCAATTCCACCTCGGTGCGCTGAATCAGGTCACCAATAAGGAAAATATTCTCGGCCTTGAGGCAATTGGCGGAGCGAACGGTCAACTCCAGATCATCAACTGGCCGCAACAGGATCGGATCGATGGCAGGCTCTTCCGGTTCTGCGTGCGCTTCCGCGGCTTCGGCCTCGAGATCCACAAACACAGAAAGCTGATCACGCAGGATGCTGGCGGAGCGACGGATCGCTTCCTCAGGATCGATGGTGCCATTGGTCTCAAGTTCGATCACCAGTCGATCCAACCCGGTATTCTGCTCAACACGAGCGGCCTCAACACTGTAGGCTACTTCACGAATCGGGCTGAAAGAGGCATCGACCTGCAACATTCCGATCGGACGCTCATCGCCTGCGGATCCCTGACGTGCCGCGGCAGGTTGATACCCACGACCACGACGCACGTTGAGGGTCATGTTGATCTCACCCGACTTGGTCAGGGTAGCGATGACATGCTCAGGATTGGCAATTTCAACATCATGATCCAGGGTAATATCACCGGCATTGACCTGACCCGGACCTTTTTTGTTCAGTCTCAGAGTGGCCTCATCCCGTGAGTGCATAACGAGCGCAATCTGTTTCAGGTTGAGCAGGATCTCCAACACGTCTTCCTGCACACCCTCAATCGTGGTGTACTCGTGAAGCACATCGGCAATCTCTACCTCTGTAATGGCACTACCCGGCATGGAGGACAAAAGAATCCGCCGTAAAGCATTGCCCAATGTGTGCCCGAACCCCCTCTCCAGAGGCTCGAGCGTCACTTTAGCACGCGTCGCCGTAATCGGCTGAACGTTGACGATGCGAGGTTTCAGAAATTCCGTAACGCTTTCGGTCATGTATTTTCCCTCGTCAAGGCTTACTTGGAGTAGAGCTCAACGACCAATTGTTCATTAATCTCAGCGGACAGATCTGAACGATCGGGAATACGCTTCAGTTTGCCCTTCAACGATTTGGCATCGACATCCAACCAGTCTACAAAGCCATATTGACCCTGCAGTTCAACTGCAGACTGGATACGCAGTTGCTTTTTCGCCTTTTCACGAACGGAAATTTCGTCTTCTGCGTTAACCCGGAAGGAAGGCACATTAACGATCTTGCCATTGACTTCGATAGCCTTATGACTGACAAGCTGACGCGCTTCAGCGCGGGTCGAACCGAAGCCCATGCGATAAACGATATTATCAAGACGGGTTTCCAGCAGTTGCAGGAGGTTCTCACCGGTTGCGCCTTTGTTCTGCGCAGCAGCTTTATAGTAGTTACGGAACTGTTTTTCCATGATTCCATAAATACGACGAACTTTCTGTTTTTCACGCAACTGAAGACCATAGTCGGACACACGACGGCGACGATCGCCAGCCTGACCCGGCAATTTCTCCATGTTGCACTTGGAGTCCAGTGAACGAACGCGGCTCTTGAGAAAAAGATCAGTGCCTTCGCGACGGCTCAGTTTACACTTGGGACCGATGTACCTTGCCATGATTCAATAACTCCAATAATTAGACGCGGCGTTTCTTCGGAGGACGACAACCGTTATGGGGAATCGGTGTCACGTCGGAGATGCTGGTGATTTTGAAACCGGCATTGTTGAGCGCCCGCACGGCAGACTCACGGCCGGGCCCAGGACCTTTGACGTTGACATCCAGATTCTTGAGTCCGTACTCCTTGACCATCTGACCCACGCGATCGGCAGCTACCTGAGCAGCAAATGGCGTACTTTTGCGAGAACCGCGAAAACCGGATCCACCGGAAGTCGCCCAGGCCAGAGCATTGCCCTGACGATCGGTTATCGTGATGATGGTGTTATTAAAGGAGGCGTGGATATGAGCAACACCGTCGGTAACGCTCTTCTTGACCTTCTTTTTGGCACGGCTGCTGGGTTTTGCCATCTTCTGTACCTACAGATTCGTATAATGATGATGATTAGCGCTTGATCGGACGACGCGGGCCCTTACGGGTACGCGCATTGGTGCGGGTACGTTGACCACGCAGCGGTAGACCGCGACGATGACGTATCCCACGATTACAGCCCAGATCCATCAGACGCTTGATATTCATGGAGATTTCACGTCTCAGATCACCCTCGACCGTGTACTGCGCAATAATGCCGCGGATCGACTCGATCTGGTCTTCACTGAGTTCCTGGATCTTGGTGCTTGGTTCAATACCGGCTTGTTTACAGATATCACCCGCACGGGTGCGTCCGATGCCGTAGATCGACGTCAAAGCGATAACCGCATGTTTGCGATCTGGAATGTTGACCCCTGCAATTCGAGCCATCTTACTAATCTCCTAGTGAACCCTTGGGTGCCCCCCAAGGGAAACGCGCGATAATACCTCACAGCGCAGCTCCATTCAAGCTGCCTGGCACGATTTTCGCTAAATTAACCCTGGCGCTGCTTGTGACGCCCTTCTTTACAGATAACCCGTACGACACCGTTGCGACGTACGATTTTACAGTTGCGGCAGATTTTCTTGACCGATGCGCGCACTTTCATGGCTTTCTCTCCAAATTACTCTGTCGGATCAGCGCAGCAGACCTGCACCACCACCCTTCAGATTGGCCTTTTTCATTAAACCTTCATACTGGTGTGACATCAGGTGCGCCTGTATTTGCGCCATAAAATCCATCACCACAACCACGATGATCAGCAGCGAGGTACCGCCAAAGTAGAACGGTACATTCCAGCCGACGATCAGGAACTCTGGCAGCAGACACACCAGAGTAATGTAAATGGCGCCCGCGAAGGTCAGCCTGGACATTACACTGTCTATATACTTCGCCGTCTGCTCACCCGGACGAATACCGGGAATGAAGGCGCCAGATCGCTTCAAATTGTCTGCCGTGTCACGGGAGTTGAAAACCAACGCCGTATAGAAAAAACAGAAAAAGATGATTGCTGCCGCGTAGGCCATGACATAGACCGGCTCGCCCGGGGATAACTTCGCGAAGATATCCTGCAACCATCGGGAACCCTCCGTGTTACCAAACCATTGTCCCAGCGTGGCGGGGAACAGGATGATACTGGAGGCGAAAATGGGCGGAATAACACCCGCCATATTCAGTTTTAAGGGCAAATGACTGCTTTGCGCGGCAAGCATCCTGCGGCCCTGTTGACGCTTGGCATAGTTGATCGTAATTCTTCTCTGGCCACGCTCAACGAAGACCACAAATGCCGTCACCGCAATAGCCAGCACGAACAGGAAGAGAATAGTGAGAATATTCAACTCACCGGTTCTCGCCAGCTCCAGAGTGCCACCGATCGCTGCAGGCAGGCCTGCCACGATACCCGCAAAGATGATCATAGAGATACCGTTGCCGATACCACGTTCCGTGATCTGCTCACCCAACCACATCAGAAACATGGTACCGGTCACCAGCGAAACAGCCGCAGTTACGACAAAACCCATCCCTTGATGCACCACGATGGTCTCGCCGTTAACCGCCTGACTCTGCAAGGCGATCGAGATACCCACAGCCTGGAAGGTCGCCAGTACGACCGTGCCGTAACGCGTATACTGGGTGATCTTGCGGCGCCCGGATTCACCTTCCTTTTTCAGTTGCTCCAGGCTCGGAATCACTGCGGACATCAGCTGCATGATGATCGATGCCGAAATGTAAGGCATGATACCGAGCGCAAACAGACTGGCGCGCTTCAGTGCACCACCCGAAAACATGTTAAACATGTCCAGGATCGAACCCTGCGCCTGATCCAGCAGTGCCGCGAGGGCAACGGGGTTTACACCAGGCACCGGAATAAAGGTGCCAATGCGAAACACCAGCAGCGCACCGGCAACGAACAGAAGACGCTGACGCAATTCCGTCACACGTCCCATACCGCCCAGAGCCCCCATCATTGGTGCACTACCTTTTGCCATGGATTATTCGACCTTGCCGCCAGCGGCTTCAATCGCCTCTTTAGCACCCTTGGTCAGTCCCACACCTTTGATGGTGTAGGCGCGCTCAACCTTGCCGGAAGCAAATATCTTGGCGCGTTTCATCGCGCGACTGATGATATTCGCCTTCATCAAAGCTTCGAGATCGACTACGTCACCTTCAATCTTGGCCAGTTCGCTGAGACGAACCTGCGCGGTGGTCAGTGACACACGAGAGGTGAAGCCAACCTTAGGCAAACGACGCTGCAAAGGCATTTGACCGCCTTCGAAGCCGACCTTGTGGAAACCGCCGGAACGAGATTTCTGGCCTTTATGACCACGTCCGCAGGTTTTACCCAGGCCGCTGCCAATACCACGTCCGACACGCTTACGGCTTGGCTTGCTGCCAGGTGCAGGCTGTAGAGTGTTCAATTTCATCTCAGGACTCCAGTACCTTTACCATGTAATTGACTTTATTGACCATGCCACGGGTGCAGGGGGTATCTTCCACCTCAACCTCATGATGCATCCGGCGCAAACCGAGGCCTTTTACGCAGGCCTGATGGGATGCCAGACGGCCGTTCATGCTTTTTACGAGTTTGACTCGCATCATTTTCTTCTCAGCCATGACTTACCCCAGGATATCTTCAACGCTTTTACCGCGTTTCAGGGCAACCGCCTCAGCGTCTGCCATCTCGTTAAGGCCGTTGATGGTAGCGCGGACCACGTTGATTGGGTTGTTGGTTCCGATGCATTTTGCCAGTACGTTTTGTACGCCCAGCACCTCGAACACTGCGCGCATCGCACCACCTGCGATGATGCCGGTACCGTCAGAAGCCGGCTGCATGAACACCTTTGCGGCACCGTGACGCCCGACCAGGGGATATTGCACCGTGGTTCCGTCAAGCTTGACCGTTACCATGTTCTTTCTGGCGGTCTCCATGGCTTTCTGGATCGCTACAGGAACCTCACGCGCCTTACCGGTTCCGAAACCGATGCGACCCTTGCCATCACCCACGACGGTTAATGCGGAGAATCCGAACTGACGACCGCCCTTGACCACTTTGGCAACGCGATTGACGTTGACCAGTTTCTCAAGCAGTTCGTCGCCTTCTGGCTTTGCATTAAAATTTGCCATATTCCCAAACCTTTAAAATTGAAGTCCGGCTTCGCGGGCGGCATCAGCCAGCGCCTTCACGCGACCATGGTAGCGAAAACCCGAGCGATCAAATGCGACAGTATCTACACCAGCAGATTTAGCCCGCTCGGCGACCATCTTGCCGACAATCGATGCTGCCTTCACGTTACCGCTGGCAGAACCGTCGATTTCACTCTTGACAGCCTTATCCAGGGTCGAGGCACTTGCCAGTACACTTGATCCATCTGGACTGATGACCTGAGCGTAAATATGCCGAGGGGTACGATGAATCGAAAGACGGTAGACACCCAGCTCGCGAATCTTTGCTCTGGTGCGACGCCCACGACGTATACGTGATTGTTTCTTGTCCATCGTTTTACCTATTTCTTCTTGGCTTCTTTACGCATGACTTCTTCGTCGGAATATCTCACGCCTTTACCTTTGTAAGGCTCTGGCGGACGGAAGGCACGTATTTCAGCAGCTACCTGACCAACCCGTTGCTTGTCACTGCCACTGATGATGATCTCTGTGGGAGACGGCGTTGCAATGGTGATGCCTTCCGGCACCGGATAGTCGATCGGGTGTGAAAACCCAAGACTCAGATTGAGGCTCTTGCCACCAGACTGGGCACGATAACCCACACCAATCAGCTGGAGCTTTTTTTCAAAACCGGCACTTACACCCGTGACCATGTTGTTGACCAAGGCCCGAACAGTACCGGCCATGGCCCATGCGGACTGGCTCTCGGTTTTGGGGGAGACCTTTAACTGGTTGTCTTCCTCGCTGACAGCAACGTCAGGATGAATGCCGAAAGAGAGTTCACCTTTCGGTCCCTTCACGGAGATGGTGTCATCCGCCATCTTCACTGTAATTCCAGAGGGAATGGACACAGGGCTTTTCGCTACACGTGACATCTCAAGCCCTCCTTATGCGACGAAGGCGACAACTTCACCACCCTGCCCCATAGCACGGGCAGCACGGTCGGTCATAACGCCTTTCGATGTTGAGATAATTGCCACACCCAGGCCAGCGCGCACTTTAGGAAGCTCGTCCCTGCCCTTGTACACACGAAGTCCAGGGCGACTCACACGCTGGATCATCTCGATAACGGGTTTGCCTTGGAAATAACGCAGTTCCAGGACCAGGGTAGGCTTGGTACCCTCGCTCTTTACAGACACTTCCTGGAGATAACCTTCGCTTTTGAGCAGGTTGGCGATCGCCACCTTCTGCTTGGATGAAGGCAGCTCGACCGTGGTCTTTTTAGCTGCCTGGCCATTACGGATGCGCGTGAGCATATCCGCTATGGGATCTGACATACTCATGATGAGCTCCTAAGGTCAGTCCGCCTTTATGGCGCGATACCTGAAAATTAGACTTCACCGAGCCATAATCGCTCGGGGTAAGGGCGCAGAATTATACTGTTACCAGCTGGCTTTAACAAGCCCCGGAACATCACCCCGCATGGCCGCCTCGCGCAGCTTGTTTCTGCACAAGCCGAACTTACGGTACACGCCATGGGGACGCCCCGTAACCTGGCACCGGTTCTGCTTGCGGGCAGGACTTGCATCCCGGGGAAGCTTTTGCAGCTTCAGAACCGCCTGCTCAACGTCCTCGAAACTGCTGTTCGGGTTTTTAATCACTGCTTTCAAAGCGTTACGCTTTGATGACAGCCGATCAGCGGTTCTTGCACGACGGGTTTCACGTGCAATCATGCTCTTCTTTGCCATATCTTTCTCAGCTCTTGAAGGGAAACTTGAATGCTTCCAGAAGTGCACGACCCTGTTCGTCGGTTCGTGCTGTAGTGGTGATCGTGATATCCAGACCGCGCAATGCGTCGATCTTATCGTAATCGATTTCCGGGAACATGATCTGTTCCTTGACACCCATGGAGTAGTTACCACGGCCATCGAATGACTTGGCACTCAGACCACGGAAGTCACGGATACGCGGGATCGCGATGTTGATCAGACGATCGAGAAACTCGTACATTCTGTCACTGCGCAAGGTAACCTTGCAGCCGATCGGCCAACCTTCACGCACCTTGAAACCCGCAATGGACTTTCTGGCGTGCGTGATAATGGCCTTTTGACCTGCAATTTTCTCCATGTCGCCAACAGCGTTTTCAAGAATTTTCTTGTCGCCGATAGCTTCACCCACACCCATGTTCAGAGTGATCTTGGTGATTTTCGGCACTTCCATGATGCTGTTGAATTGAAACTTGTCCATCAGGTTCTGGACCACAGTCTCTTTATAATATTGCTGTAACCTAGCCATTTCTGATCACGCCTCAAATGTCGACAACTTCTTGGTTCGACTTGAAAACCCGAACCTTTTTACCGTCTTCAAGAATCTTAAAACCAACACGGTCTGCTTTATCGGTAGCAGGGTTGTACAAGGCAACATTGGAGATATGCAAGGGCATCTCCTTGTCAACGATACCACCAGGCTCACCCCGGTTCGGGTTCGGCTTAGTGTGCTTTTTCACCATGTTGACATTTTCAACTACCAAACGATTGTCAGGCAGCATTTTCACGACTGTGCCGCGTTTGCCTTTGTCTTTTCCGGTAATGACAATAACTTCATCACCTTTTTTGATTTTGCTTGCCATGATTTCGACCTCACAACACTTCAGGAGCAAGTGAGATGATCTTCATAAAGCGCTCACTTCTCAACTCACGGGTAACAGGGCCGAAGATACGCGTGCCAATCGGCTGCAGTGCATTGTTCAGAAGAACAGCCGCATTGGAATCAAAGCGAATCACTGAACCATCCGGACGGCGAACCCCCTTCTTGGTCCGAACGACTACTGCATTGTACACGTCACCCTTCTTGACCTTGCCACGTGGAATCGCATCTTTGACACTGACTTTTACAATGTCACCGACTCCTGCATAACGACGGTGGGATCCACCGAGCACCTTTATGCATTGAACCCGCTTGGCTCCACTGTTATCAGCGACGCTCAGGTTAGTCTGCATCTGAATCATGGTATTGCCCTAATTCCAAATAGTTACGTTAAGGCGCAAGCTGAAATGATCAGCTTGCACGCTCCAGCACCTTCACCAGACGCCATGTTTTGGTCTTCGACAGCGGACGACACTGCTCGACCATGACGGTATCTCCAGCTTGGCACTCATTCGACTCATCATGTGCGTGCACCTTAGTGGAACGACGCATAAATTTTCCATAAACCGGATGCTTGACGCGACGTTCGACACTGACCGTAATGGTTTTATCCATTGCGTTGCTGACAACCTGGCCAATCAGTGTTCGGTTAGTTGGCTGTTGCTCACTCATGATGCGTCACCCGACTTCATTTCGTTTATAAGGGTTTTGACCCTGGCTATATCTTTGCGGACCTCGTTCATACGATGAGGCTTGGCAAGCTGTCCAGTACCTCGTTGCATCCGCAGGTTGAACTGTTCTTTATGGAGTTCTTCCAGGGTTTGAGTCAGCTCTTGATGAGACTTGCCTCTCAGTTCATTTGCTTTCATTACATCACCGTCCGCTTCACAAAAGCTGTTGGAACAGGCAGCTTGGCAGAAGCCAGCGCGAATGCTTCGCGAGCGAGTTCTTCTGATATACCCTCGATCTCATAGAGCATCCGGCCTGGCTGAATCTGTGCAACCCAGTATTCAACATTACCCTTACCTTTACCCTGACGTACTTCCAGAGGTTTCTTGGTGATGGGCTTGTCTGGAAAAATCCGAATCCAAATTTTACCGCCGCGTTTCACGTGACGGGTAATTGCCCGGCGAGCAGACTCGATCTGGCGAGCGGTCAAACGGCCACGACCCGTGGACTTCAGACCATACTCGCCAAAGGACACAGAACTTCCGGCGATAGCAAGACCGCGGTTGCGCCCCTTGTGTTGTTTGCGAAATTTTGTCCGTTTTGGCTGCAACATGACTTACGACCTCTTGCTCGGCGTAGCGGCGCTCTTTTCTGCTTCGACTTCCTCACGATCGCCGAATACTTCACCTTTGAATACCCAGACTTTGACACCAATGATTCCATAGGTGGTGTTGGCCTCGGCAAAACCGTAATCGATATCGGCGCGAAGCGTATGCAGAGGCACACGACCTTCCCGATACCACTCGGAACGTGCGATTTCCGCACCGTTCAGACGACCACTGATATTAACCTTGATCCCCTCTGCACCCAGGCGCATGGCATTTTGCACTGCGCGCTTCATCGCTCTGCGAAACATAACGCGGCGTTCGAGCTGCTGAGCAATGCTCTCGGCGACCAGTTGGGCGTCGAGTTCCGGCTTGCGGATCTCCTCAATGCTGACATGGACCGGGATCCCCATCATGTTGGATACTTCAGCCCTCAGAGCATCAATATCCTCACCTTTCTTTCCGATGACCAGACCGGGACGGGCGGTGTGCACAGTAATGTGCGCATTGTTGGCTGGGCGATCGATCTGAATACGGCTCACAGACGCCTGCGACAGACGCTTTTTCAGATACTCGCGAACTTCCAGATCGTTATTGAGCAGTTTCGCGTAGTTCTTCGAATCTGCATACCACTTGGACGTCCAGTCTTTGACAATCCCAAGACGAATCCCGGTTGGATGTACTTTCTGACCCATTTCGGCCTCTCTTGCCTGTTACTTTTCTGCGACAGTCACATTGATGTGACTGGTACGCTTGAGAATCCTGGATGCACGGCCTTTCGCACGGGCACGAATTCGCTTCATGGTCGGACCTTCGTCGACGCTGACAGCGGAGACCACCAGTTCATCGATGTCTGCGCCGTCATTGTGTTCAGCGTTCGCGATGGCGGATTCCAGTACCTTCTTCATAAGGACAGCGCCCTTTTTGTTGCTGAAGGCGAGGATATTCAATGCCTGTTCAACCGGTAAGCCGCGAATCTGGTCAGCAACAAGGCGACCTTTCTGCGCCGATATCCGGGCATGACGCAATTTTGCACTCGTTTGCATCGTCATTACCTCTATTTGGATTTCTTATCAGCGGCATGGCCGCGATAAGTACGCGTCAGTGCGAACTCGCCAAGCTTGTGTCCGACCATATTTTCGGAAACCAGTACGGGAACATGCTGTTTTCCGTTATGGACAGCGATTGTCAAGCCGACCATTTCAGGAATGATCACCGAACGGCGCGACCAGGTCTTGATCGGACGCTTGTTGTTCTGGGCAACCGCTTCGTCCACCTTCTTTGCAAGATGATGGTCGATAAATGGGCCTTTTCTAATGGAACGTGGCACGACTCTAACCCCTAATCAATTATTTACGGTTTCTGCGACGTACGATCATCTTGTTCGTACGTTTGTTGGTGCGGGTCTTGTAACCCTTGGTCGGTGTACCCCATGGAGACACCGGGTGACGACCACCGGAGGTACGGCCTTCACCACCACCATGCGGATGGTCAACCGGGTTCATCGCAACACCACGTACGGTCGGACGAACACCTTTCCAGCGCTTGGCGCCAGCCTTGCCCAGGGAACGGAGATTATGCTCCGAATTGGAGACCTCACCGATCACACCCCGACAATCCGCAGGGACTTTGCGCATTTCACCAGAACGCAGTCGAAGTGTCGCATACTCGCCTTCACGAGCAACCAGCTGCACTGATGCACCAGCGGAACGCGCGATCTGTGCGCCTTTACCAGGCTTCATCTCAACGCAGTGGATGACAGAACCCAATGGCATGTTACGCAGCGAGATACAGTTGCCGATCTTGATCGGCGCTGCAGTTCCTGACTCTACAGAGTCACCTACATGCAGGTTGTTCGGCGCAATTATGTAATTACGCTCGCCATCCGCATAACGGATCAATGCGATACGTGCGGTGCGGTTGGGATCGTATTCGAGGCGCTCGACCACGGCCGGGATCCCTTCCTTATTGCGCTTGAAATCGACGATACGATAACGCTGCTTATGACCACCGCCACGGTGACGCGTGGTAATACGACCATTGTTGTTACGGCCGCCATTCTTGTTTTTCTTTGCCACCAGAGGCTCATAGGGAGCACCCTTGTGCAACTCCTGGTTGACAACCTTGACTACGAATCTGCGGCCAGCAGAGGTCGGTTTTGTTTTAACGACTGCCATAATCCCAATCCTGTTTCACTTGGTCACGCGCCAGCAGCGAAGTCGATATCGCTGCCAGGTTTGAGACGTACATATGCCTTTTTCCAGTCGGAACGTTTGCCACGGATCCGGCCAAAGTTCTTCTGCTTGCCTTTCACGTTCACGACCTGCACACGATCGACCTGAACTTCGAAAAGCATCTCGACTGCCTTGGCAATTTCACGTTTGGTCGCATCCGTGGAGACACGGAAGGTGTACTGTGCATTCTGATCCGCAACGATACTGCTCTTCTCGGAAACCAGCGGGCTTAACAGAACCTTCATGAGACGTTCGTTGTTCATGCCAGACGCTCCTCAAGTTTCTTAACCGCTTCTTCGGTTATCAAAACATTCTCGTATGCCACAAGACTTACCGGATCAATCTCGTTTACATCACGTACATCAACTCCGTAGAGATTGCGTGATGCCAGATAGAGATTCTCATCCGGGTTGACTGATACGACCAGTACATCCTTCAGGTTCATACCGCTGAGCTTACCAAGCAGCTCTTTGGTTTTCGGCTGAGAAATGCTGATCTCATCAACCACAACCAGACGTTCCTGACGATTCAGTTCAGAAAGAATCGAGCGCAAGGCTCCGCGGTACATCTTACGGTTGACCTTCTGATCATAACTGCGCGGACTGGCAGCGAAGTTCACACCACCACTGCGCCAGATCGGACTGCGTGAAGTACCAGCTCGAGCGCGACCCGTACCTTTCTGACGGAAAGGTTTTGCGCCGCCGCCGCTAACAGCAGAGCGGTTCTTCTGAGCCTTGGTGCCAGAACGAGCTGCAGCCATATATGCCGTTACGACCTGATGCACCAAAGACTGCTTGAATTCAGCACCAAAAATCTCATCGGACACCTGCAGCGTCTGAGCGCCTGCGGCTGTTTTTACATTGAGATCCATTGCAGTCACCCTTTGTTCTTCATCTTGATGGCGGGGGTCACAATCAAATCACCACCCTTCACACCAGGCACCGATCCCCTGATCAGAATCAGGTTTCTGTCGGCATCAACGCGCACGACTTCAAGATTCTGCTGGCAACGTTGTACGGCACCCATGTGCCCTGCCATCTTCTTGCCCTTGAATACACGACCCGGCGTTTGACACTGACCGATGGAACCCGGCGCGCGATGCGACAGGGAGTTACCATGGGTTGCATCCTGCGTCCGGAAGTTGTGACGCTTGACGCTACCCTGGAAACCTTTACCTTGAGTCGAACCACGTACGTCAACGATCTGTCCGGCCTCAAAACGGTCAGCTTTGATCTCGCTACCGATTTCGATGCCTTCCAGGTCAGACTCATCAGCCCGGAATTCCCACATCTTGCGTCCCGCCTCAACACCGGCTTTAGCGTAGTGTCCGGCATTGGGCTTGTTCACCCGGGATGCCTTGCGTACACCTGTGGTCACCTGAATGGCCATGTAGCCATCGGCTTCCATGTTCTTCAATTGTGTCACTCGGTTGGGCTCAACCTCTATGACCGTTACCGGCACGGATTCACCCTGCTCGGTAAATACACGGGTCATTCCCGCCTTACGGCCGACTACTCCAATCGCCATCGTTCTTAACCTCAGTTCAGTTTGATCTGCACGTCTACGCCGGCAGCCAAATCGAGCTTCATCAGCGCATCCACAGTTTTGTCAGTTGGCTCAACGATGTCGAGCAGACGCTTGTGAGTGCGAATTTCATACTGATCGCGGGCATCTTTGTTGACATGCGGCGAAATCAGAATGGTGTAACGCTCATTCTTTGTCGGCAATGGAATCGGACCACGTACATGCGCACCAGTGCGCTTGGCAGTTTCCACAATCTCACGTGCAGATTGATCAATCAGACGATGATCAAATGCTTTCAGACGAATTCGTATTCTCTGGTTAGCCATTATCACTTTACTCGATAATCTTGGATACCACGCCGGCGCCGACGGTGCGGCCGCCCTCGCGGATCGCAAAACGCAGACCCTCTTCCATAGCGATCGGCGCGATCAGCTTCACGGTCATCTTCACGTTATCACCCGGCATCACCATCTCGACGCCTTCCGGAAGATCACACGCACCCGTCACGTCCGTCGTACGGAAATAAAACTGCGGACGATAGTTGGTGAAAAACGGCGTGTGACGACCACCCTCTTCCTTGCTCAGTACGTACACTTCACACTCAAAATGGGTGTGCGGGTTGATCGAGCCCGGCTTCGCCAGGACCTGTCCACGCTCCACCTCATCTCGCTTGGTACCGCGCAGCAGCACACCCACGTTGTCGCCCGCTTCACCCTGGTCCAGCAGCTTGCGGAACATCTCAACACCGGTACAGGTCGTCTTGATGGTGTCTTTGATGCCGACAATCTCGACCTCTTCACCCACCTTGACCACACCGCGCTCCACACGACCGGTCACCACCGTGCCGCGTCCAGAGATCGAGAACACGTCCTCGATCGGCATCAGGAACGCGCCATCCACCGCACGCTCCGGCTCAGGAATATAGGTGTCCAGCGCTTCCATCAGCTTGTCAATCGCCTGACTGCCCAGCTCACCAGTGTCGCCTTCCAGTGCTTTCAGCGCAGAACCCACGATGATCGGGGTGTCGTCGCCCGGAAAGTCGTAGCTGTCGAGCAGCTCGCGCACTTCCATCTCCACCAGCTCCAGCAGCTCGGCGTCATCCACCATGTCCGCCTTGTTCAGGAATACCACAATGTAGGGTACGCCCACCTGACGCGACAGCAGGATGTGCTCACGGGTCTGAGGCATCGGGCCGTCCGCCGCAGATACCACCAGGATCGCGCCATCCATCTGCGCCGCACCCGTGATCATGTTCTTGACATAGTCCGCGTGTCCCGGGCAGTCCACGTGGGCGTAGTGACGCGTATCGGTCTCGTACTCCACGTGCGAGGTCGCGATCGTGATACCACGCTCACGCTCTTCCGGGGCGTTATCAATCTGGTCAAATGCACGCTTCTCGCCGCCAAACTTGGCCGCTTGCACTACTGTAATGGCCGCCGTCAGCGTGGTCTTGCCGTGGTCTACGTGACCGATCGTGCCCACATTGACATGCGGCTTTTTGCGTTCGAATTTTTCCTTGGACACAGTGCTACCCCTATACCCGATTACTGTTTCTTGATGATGGCGTCGGCGATATTGGCCGGCACCTCTGCGTATTTTGAGAATTCCATGCTGTAGTTCGCACGGCCCTGTGTGGCAGAACGCAGATCGGTTGCGTAGCCAAACATCTCAGAGAGAGGAACTTCCGCACGAATCTGACGACCCGCAGGGGAGTCATCCATGCCCTGAACGATACCGCGACGACTGTTCAGGTCACCCATAACGTCCCCCATGTACTCCTCGGGCGTGGTCACCTCGACCTTCATGATGGGCTCAAGAAGGACCGGACTGGCCTTTTTGGCGCCCTCTTTGAAACACATGGAGCCCGCGATCTTAAACGCCATTTCACTGGAGTCGACATCGTGATAGGAACCGTCATACAGGGTTACCTTGATGTCCACGACAGGATATCCGGCCATCACGCCGTTACCCATCGCTTCCTGGACACCCTTGTCAACCGCAGGAATGTATTCGCGAGGCACCACACCGCCGACGATGGCATTGACGAATTCGTAACCGGCGCCTGGCTCTTGCGGCTCGATTTTCAGGTAAACGTGCCCAAACTGACCACGACCACCCGACTGACGTACAAACTTGCCTTCCTGCTCAACCAGCTTGCGAATGGTTTCACGATAAGCCACCTGGGGAGCACCCACGTTGGCCTCAACCTTGAACTCGCGACGCATGCGGTCGACGATGATATCGAGATGCAACTCACCCATGCCGGAGATAATGGTCTGACCCGACTCCTCATCAGAGCTGACGCGGAACGAGGGATCTTCCTGTGCCAGCTTGGACAGGGCGATACCCATTTTCTCCTGATCGCCTTTGGTCTTCGGCTCTACGGCAACCGAGATAACCGGCTCAGGGAATTCCATGCGCTCGAGGGTGATCGGACGATCCAGGGCACACAGGGTGTCACCCGTGGTTACATCCTTAAGGCCAACCGCAGCAGCGATATCGCCAGCCAGCACTTCCTTGATCTCCTCTCGGGAGTTGGAGTGCATCTGCAGGATACGGCCGATACGCTCTTTCTTACTCTTAACCGGGTTGTACACGGAGTCGCCTGACTTCAGCACGCCGGAATAGACACGGAAAAAGGTCAGCGTACCGACGAAGGGGTCGGTAGCGATCTTGAACGCCAGAGCCGCAAAAGGCTCTTTGTCATCAGACAGACGCTTCTCTTCGGTCTCTTCTGCGTCATCCAGGATACCCGAGATCGCAGGCACATCGATGGGAGAAGGCATCACCTCGATGACCTTATCCAGCATCGCCTGCACGCCTTTGTTCTTAAACGCAGAACCGCAGGTAACCGGTACGATCTCGAGCTTCAGGGTGCGCACGCGCAGACCCGCAAGGATTTCCTCTTCGCTGAGATCACCCTCTTCGAGGTATTTCTCCATTAGCTCATCGGAACCCTCCGCAGCGGCCTCGACCATCAGCTCACGCCACTCTTCACAGGTATCCTGAAGATCGGAGGGGATGTCTGCGTACTCGAACTGAGCACCCATGTTCTCCTCGCTCCACACGATCGACTTCATCTTGATCAGGTCGATGACGCCCTTGAAACCGTCCTCTGCGCCCACCGGAACCTGCACAGGCACCGCGACGGCGCCCAGACGCTCTTTCAGCTGCTTGACCACGCGAAAGAAGTCCGCGCCCATACGATCCATCTTGTTGACGAACGCCATACGGGGGACATTGTATTTATTGGCCTGACGCCAGACGGTTTCGGACTGCGGTTCGACACCGCCCACGGCACACAGCACGAAGACAGCACCATCAAGAACACGCAGGGAACGCTCCACCTCGATGGTGAAGTCAACGTGTCCGGGGGTATCAATGATATTGAAGCGGTGCTCTGGGAACTGCTGTCCCATACCACTCCAGAAACAGGTCGTGGCCGCGGAGGTGATGGTAATACCACGCTCCTGCTCCTGCTCCATCCAGTCCATGGTTGCCGCACCATCATGTACCTCACCAATCTTGTGAGAGACACCTGTATAGAAGAGCACACGCTCAGTCGTAGTTGTCTTACCCGCATCAATGTGCGCCATGATGCCGATATTACGATAGCGCTCGATAGGAGTTTTCCGTGCCACGTTACAAACCTGTTTTTTAAAGAGCTAAAGTTAAGGGTTTAACAATCGCTTACCAGCGATAATGCGAGAATGCCTTGTTCGCCTCAGCCATGCGATGAGTATCATCTTTCTTCTTCACTGCAGCACCCTTGTTCTCGGTGGCATCCAGAAGTTCGCCCGCAAGACGGTAGGCCATGGATTTCTCGCTACGCTTGCGCGAGGCATCGATCAACCAGCGCATGGCCAGAGAGTTACGACGGTTAGGCCGAACCTCGACAGGCACCTGATAAGTCGCACCACCAACGCGGCGGGATTTAACCTCGACCAGGGGACGCACGTTCTCGAGCGCAGTCTCAAGATGATCCAGCGGCTCGCCACCGCGCTTTGCAACAACGCTATCCAGGGCGCCGTAAAGGATCTTCTCTGCGACAGACTTTTTACCGTCCTGCATCACCATATTGATGAATTTGGCCAGCAGTTTACTTCCGTATTTGGGATCCGGCAGGGCTTCACGCCGTGCTGCAACTCGTCTTCTTGGCATTGCTCTATCTCAAACCTGTTGATTTATGTCTGACCCGCAGGCCTTATCCTTTCGGCCGCTTCGCGCCGTACTTGGAACGCGCTTGACGCCGCTTCTCGACACCCGAGGTATCCAGGCTGCCGCGGACGACGTGATAGCGAACACCCGGCAAGTCCTTCACACGACCACCACGAATCAGCACTACCGAGTGCTCCTGGAGGTTGTGGCCTTCACCACCGATATAGCTGGATACCTCATAGCCGTTGGTCAAACGGACACGAGCCACCTTACGCAGTGCTGAGTTAGGCTTTTTCGGCGTGGTCGTGTAGACACGGGTGCACACACCGCGACGCTGCGGGCAGGCTTCCAGCGCCGGCACGTTACTCTTTTGGACTTTTCTCTTTCTGGGCTTACGCACCAGCTGGTTAATTGTCGCCATCTATTCCGTCTCCAGGGACGTTTTCTTCGCTATTTGCATAAAAAAGCCAGAGACAGGCCCATCGCTGTCGATAAAACAGCAAAACCAGGGCAGCTCGGTATCTCAGGCTTGAATATCGTTACCCAACAATGCCTTAGTCCGGCACTTTGGGTATCAGAAACGACAGGCCGGCAAGGGCCGGCCTGTCCAAGGAGCGCGCATTCTATGCCCACTCACCTCCCGTGTCAAGGGTGTCTCAATAATCCTACAGGGATATTACTCCGCCTCCGGGGTATTGAGGGCCTCCTTGAAGGCCTGTTCCACCTCTTCCACGACCAGTTCGTTCTTCGTCTCAGATTCACAGACCTCTTCATGGCGTCTGCGATGCCGCTCGTTATGGTAGGAGAGTCCGGTACCGGAGGGGATCAAACGCCCAACGATGACATTTTCCTTCAAACCATTGAGGTGGTCGGACATACCGCGAACTGCAGCCTCAGTGAGCACCCGGGTCGTCTCCTGGAAGGAAGCCGCGGAAATAAACGACTCGGTCGCCAGAGACGCCTTGGTAATGCCCAACAGCAGCGGTTCAAACAGGGCGGGGTGCTTCCCATCCTTGCGCAGCGCATCGGATTCCTCAATGTGAGCGGAGCGTTCAACCTGTTCGCCTTTGAGGAACCGACTGTCGCCCGGCACGGTGATCTCGATCTTGCGCAACATCTGGCGAATGATCACCTCGATGTGCTTATCGTTGATCTTCACGCCCTGCAGACGGTAAACATCCTGGATCTCCTTGACCAGGTATTCCGCCAGGTCGGTCACGCCCTTGAGGCGCAGGATATCGTGGGGATTCAACTCACCATCCGAGATCATTTCACCCTTTTCAACCTGCTCACCCTCGAACACGTTGACATGACGCCATTTGGGAATCAGCTCTTCGTGCTGCTCACCTTCCGAATCGGTGATGATCAGGCGTTGTTTACCCTTGGTATCCTTGCCAAAACTTACGGTACCTGTGGCCTCTGCAAGAATCGCGGGATCCTTGGGTTTACGCGCCTCAAACAGGTCCGCCACACGGGGCAGACCGCCGGTGATGTCACGGGTCTTGGAGGATTCCTGGGGAATACGCGCGAGAACGTCACCCACGCCTACATCGGCGCCATCCTGCACGTTGACCACTGCGTTTGCCGGCAGATAGTAGTGGGCCGGTATGTCGGTGCCCGCTATATTCAAGTCCTTACCCTTGGCGTCAACCAGTTTAACCATGGGTCGGATGTCCTTACCCGCGGCTGGTCGCTGTTTCGGATCGATGATCTCCAGGGAACTCAGGCCCGTGACCTCATCGGTTTTCTTCTGCACAGTGACGCCATCGACGAAATTTTCGAAGCGCAGAATACCGGCAACCTCTGTAATAACCGGATGGGTATGAGGATCCCAGTTGGCAACAATCTGTCCGCCGGAGACCGCAGTTCCGTCTTCAACCTGCAGCGTCGCACCGTAAGGCACCTTGTAACGCTCACGCTCACGACCCACATCGTCCACAATGGTCAATTCACCGGAACGGGAGGTCGCCACCAAGTGACCACTCGAATGCTTGACGGTCTTGATGTTGTGCAGCTTTGCAGTACCCGGAGCCTTAACCTGGATGTTGTTGACAGCAGCGGAACGAGAGGCCGCACCACCGATGTGGAAAGTACGCATGGTCAGCTGGGTACCCGGCTCACCGATGGACTGGGCGGCGATGACGCCGACGGATTCACCGATATTCACCCGGTGACCGCGGGCCAGATCACGACCGTAGCACTTGCTGCAAACACCCACCTTGGCGTCACAGGTGATCGCGGAACGGACCACAACCTGATCAACACCGCTGGTTTCCAGGGTATCCACCCATTGCTCATCGAGCAGGACACCGGACTCGCAGACTACCTCGTCACTACCGGGCGCATAGACAGGCAGTGCGGTCACGCGGCCCAGGATGCGCTCTCTGAGGGGTTCCACAACATCACCACCCTCGATGATCGGCTGCATCAGCAGGCCCTGTTCAGTGCCGCAATCCTGTTCCAGCACCACCATATCCTGGGCCACATCGACCAGACGACGGGTCAGGTAACCGGAGTTGGCGGTCTTCAGCGCGGTATCCGCGAGACCCTTACGAGCACCATGGGTCGAGATGAAGTACTGCAGAACGTCCAGGCCTTCGCGGAAGTTCGCGGTGATCGGCGTTTCGATGATTGAGCCGTCCGGCTTGGCCATCAGGCCGCGCATTCCGGCGAGCTGACGAATCTGGGCGGCGGAACCACGGGCGCCGGAGTCGGCCATCATGTAGACCGAATTGAAGGAGTCCTGCTGGACCTCCTCACCGTCACGATTGACCACCTTTTCCTTACCCAGCTTGCCCATCATGGCCTTGGCCACCTGATCATTGGTATGCGACCAGATATCCACCACCTTGTTGTAGCGTTCGCCGTTGGTCACCAGACCCGAGGTGTACTGATTCTCGATCTCTCTGACCTCGGCCTCGGCACGGGCAAGAATCTCGCCCTTCTCATCCGGCACCACCATATCGTTGGAGCAGAAGGAGACCGCTGCACGGGTAGCATAGCGGAAACCCATATACATCAGCTGGTCAGCGAAGATAACCGTATCTTTCAGACCCAGACGACGATAACAGGCATTGATCAGATTGGAGATCGCCTTCTTACCCATGGGCTGGTCGATGAGCGAAAACGGCAGTCCGTCCGGCACGATGTCGAACACCAGACAACGACCGATGGTGGTATCAACGATCCGGATACTCTCGGTCATCTGTCCTTCTGTATCAAGCACCTTCTCCCGAATACGCACCTTGACCCGGGCCTGAAGGTCCGCGTTGCCGGACTCATAGGCACGCTTGGCCTCTTTGGAATCGGAAAAGGCAGAACCCTCGCCCTTGGCGTTAACCCGCTCGCGGGTCATGTAATACAGGCCCAGCACCACATCCTGGGAGGGCACGATGATCGGGTCGCCGTTGGCCGGAGACAGGATGTTGTTGGTCGCCATCATCAGACTGCGTGCTTCCAACTGCGCTTCCAGGGAAAGTGGCACGTGAACCGCCATCTGGTCGCCGTCAAAGTCCGCGTTGAACGCGGTACAGACCAGCGGATGGAGTTGGATTGCCTTACCTTCAATGAGCACAGGTTCGAACGCCTGAATACCCAGACGATGCAGGGTCGGCGCCCGGTTGAGCATGACCGGATGTTCGCGAATCACCTCTTCCAGGATATCCCATACTTCACCGGAACCGCGTTCGACCAGCTTCTTGGCCGCCTTGATGGTGGTGGCCAGGCCGCGCAGTTGCAGCTTGCTGAAGATGAAGGGTTTGAACAGTTCCAGGGCCATACGTTTGGGCAGGCCGCACTGATGCAGCTTCAGGGTCGGACCCACCACGATAACCGAACGACCGGAGTAGTCGACACGCTTACCCAGCAGGTTCTGACGAAAACGGCCCTGCTTGCCCTTGATCATATCGGCCAGGGATTTCAGCGGGCGACGGTTGGTACCGGTGATGGCGCGACCACGACGACCATTGTCGAGCAACGCGTCGACCGCCTCCTGCAACATACGTTTTTCGTTGCGTACGATGATATCGGGGGCATTCAGATCGAGCAGGCGTTTCAGACGGTTGTTACGGTTGATCACCCGACGATACAGATCGTTCAGATCCGAGGTGGCGAAACGTCCGCCATCCAGAGGCACCAGGGGACGCAGTTCCGGCGGCAGAACCGGCAGAACGGTCAGCACCATCCACTCCGGACGGTTGCCCGATTCCTGCAGGGATTCCAGCAGCTTCAGACGCTTGGTGAATTTTTTGATCTTGGTTTCGGAGTTGGTGCTGGTGATTTCCTCACGCAGACGCTTGATCTCTTCTGGAATATCGATGGTCTTGAGCAACTCATAGACAGCTTCCGCACCCATGCGTGCATCGAATTCGTCACCGTTCTCCTCGATCGCATCCAGATACTGTTCGTCGGTCAGCAGCTGGCCACGCTCCAGAGGGGTCATACCAGGATCGACCACAACAAAGGATTCGAAATAGAGCACTCGCTCGATATCCCGCAGGGTCATGTCCATCAACAGACCGATACGCGAAGGCAATGATTTGAGGAACCAGATGTGCGCCACCGGACTGGCCAGTTCAATATGACCCATGCGCTCACGGCGCACCTTGGCAAGGGTAACCTCGACACCGCACTTCTCACACACCACACCGCGGTGCTTGAGACGCTTGTACTTGCCACACAGACACTCGTAGTCGCTGATGGGGCCGAAGATCTTGGCACAGAACAGCCCATCACGTTCCGGCTTGAAGGTACGGTAGTTGATGGTCTCCGGTTTCTTGACCTCGCCGTAGGACCAGGAACGAATCATATCCGGTGAAGCCAAGCCGATACGGATGGCATCGAAATCTGCCGTCTGACCCTGCTGCTTAAGAATATTCAGTAGATCTTTCAAGATCGTCTCTCCTGCATTCGGTTACTGACCAGTGTCAGCGCTTCAGTCCTGTTCGAGCTCAATGTTGATACCCAGAGAACGAATCTCCTTGACCAACACGTTGAACGACTCGGGCATGCCGGCTTCCATCTGATGGTTGCCGTCCACGATGTTCTTGTACATACGGGTACGACCGTTGACGTCGTCCGACTTGACAGTGAGCATCTCCTGCAAGGTATAGGCGGCACCGTAGGCCTCCAGGGCCCAGACCTCCATCTCACCAAAACGCTGACCGCCAAACTGGGCCTTGCCGCCCAGAGGCTGCTGGGTAACCAGGCTGTAGGGGCCCGTGGAACGGGCATGCATCTTGTCATCGACCAGGTGATTCAGCTTGAGCATGTACATGTAACCGACGGTTACTTCGCGCTCAAAGGCATCACCGGTGCGGCCATCAAACAATCGGCACTGGCCGCTCTCGGGCAGTTGAGCCAATTCGAGCATCTTTTTCACTTCCGACTCATACGCACCATCGAACACGGGGGTCGCCATGGGCACCCCGCCTCTGAGGTTATTGCACATGGCAACCAGCTCATCATCGGTGAATTCAGACAAATTCTCATTCTTACCGCTGGTGTTATAGACCTGATCCAGGAATTCCCGCAATTCAGCCATCTTGGTCTGCGCATCGATCATTGCACCGATGCGTCGACCCACACCTTTGGCGGCGAAACCGAGGTGGGTTTCCAGCACCTGCCCGACATTCATTCGAGAAGGAACACCCAGAGGATTGAGCACGATATCCACCGGCTCACCCTTTTCGTCAAACGGCATGTCTTCAACCGGAACGATGGTCGAGATAACACCCTTGTTACCATGGCGTCCCGCCATCTTGTCGCCGGGCTGGACACGACGTTTCACCGCCACGTAGCACTTCACCATCTTGAGCACGCCAGGCGCCAGATCGTCACCTGCGGTCAGCTTGCGCTTCTTCTCCTCGAACTTGTCGCGGAAACTCTCTCTGAGGGCGCGAATCTGTTCGGCGATGGCTTCCAACTGGGCAGCGGACTCTTCGTTGCGCAAACGAATTTCAAGCCACTTGTCCCGCCCGATCTCAGACAGGTAGGCTTTGGTGACCTTGGTGCCTGCTTTGATCTTGTTGGGACCACCTTCCACGATCTTGCCGATGAGCATCTTTTCCACGCGCTGGAAGGTATCGTCTTCCACGATTCGCAGCTGGTCGTCCAGATCCTTGCGCACCCGGTCGAGTTCCACTTGCTCGATCTGCAGCGCACGTGCGTCTTTCTCCACACCATCGCGGGTGAAGACCTGCACATCGATGACCGTACCGACCATGCCGGAAGGCACGCGCAGGGAGGTGTCTTTCACATCCGAGGCTTTCTCACCGAAAATGGCGCGCAGCAGTTTCTCTTCCGGAGTCAGCTGGGACTCGCCTTTGGGGGTGACCTTACCGACCAGGATATCGCCTTCGCGCACCTCGGCACCGATATAGATGATGCCGGACTCGTCGAGCTTGGAAAGGGCGGCTTCACCCACGTTCGGGATGTCTCCGGTGATCTCCTCAGGCCCCAGTTTGGTGTCTCGGGCCATGCAGGTCATCTCTTCGATATGGATCGAAGTGAACCGGTCCTCCTGCACCACTCGCTCGGAGATCAGGATGGAATCCTCGAAGTTGTAGCCATTCCAGGGCATGAACGCGACCCGCAGGTTCTGACCCAGGGCCAGTTCACCCATGTCTGTGGAGGGACCGTCGGCCAGCACATCACCCCGTGCGATCACATCGTTCACATTCACCAGGGGACGCTGATTGATGCAGGTATTCTGGTTGGAACGGGTGTATTTGGTCAGGTTGTAGATGTCCACACCGGGCTCACCGGCTTCGGTTTCGTCATCATTGACCCGCACGACGATACGCGCGGCGTCCACAGACTCGACCAGTCCCCCGCGTTTCGCCACTACGGTCACACCCGAGTCAACCGCAACCACACGCTCCATGCCGGTACCGACCAGGGGTTTTTCGGCGCGCAGCACCGGAACCGCCTGACGCTGCATGTTGGATCCCATCAAGGCGCGGTTGGCGTCGTCGTGCTCAAGGAACGGAATCAGGGATGCCGCCACTGAAACGATCTGCTTCGGCGACACGTCGATGTACTGCACCTTGTCCGGAGTGGACAGAGTGAATTCGTTCTGGAAGCGGGAAGAAACGAGTTCATCCGCCAGCCGACCGTCCTGATCCAGGGTGGCATTGGCCTGCGCAATGACATAACGACCCTCTTCGATAGCCGAGAGATAGTCGATCTGATCAGTGACCTTGCTTTCGTCAACCTTACGGTACGGGGTTTCAAGGAAACCGAACCGGTTGGTCCGTGCATAGACCGCCAACGAGTTGATCAGACCGATGTTCGGACCTTCAGGGGTCTCGATCGGGCAAACACGTCCATAGTGAGTGGGATGCACGTCGCGCACTTCGAAGCCGGCACGTTCACGCGCCAGACCACCCGGGCCCAATGCGGATACACGCCGCTTGTGGGTCACTTCAGACAGCGGATTGTTCTGATCCATGAACTGGGACAGCTGACTTGAGCCAAAGAATTCCTTGATTGCCGCTGACACAGGCTTGGCATTGATCATCTCCTGGGGCATCAAGCCTTCCGACTCTGCCTGGGTCAGGCGCTCCTTGACCGCGCGCTCGACACGCACCAGACCAACCCGGAACTGGTTCTCCGCCATCTCGCCCACACAGCGGATGCGGCGATTACCCAGATGATCGATATCGTCGACGATACCGTTGCCGTTACGGATATTGATCAGCTCCCGGAGCACATCCACGATGTCCTCTTTGGACAGCACGCCTTCACCGGTCTCATCATCACGGCTCAGGCGACGATTGAACTTCATCCGCCCAACCGCAGAGAGATCATAACGCTCAGAGGTGAAGAACAGGTTGTTGAACAGGTTCTGAGCCGCTTCCTTGATCGGCGGCTCACCCGGGCGCATCATGCGATAGATCTCGACCTGTGCTTCGAGTTCATTGGTGGTCGGGTCGATTCTCAGGGTTTCCGAGAGGAACGGACCGTGATCCAGGTCGTTGGTAAACAGGGTATCGAGCTTTTTCACCCCCGACTCGATGATCTTCTCCACCATCTCCTCAGTGAGTTCAACGTTGGCTTCCGCCAGCAGTTCACCGGTTTCCTTATCGATGATGTTGTGTGCCAACACACGTCCACTGAGGTACTCACGAGGTACATCCAGCTTGTTCACCCCAGCCTTTTCCAACTCACGGATGTGTCGTGCGGTGATGCGTCTGCCGGCTTCGACAATGACTTCGTTACCGGATTTAATATCGAAACTGACCGTTTCGCCGCGCAGGCGCTCAGGTACCAGATCAACTTTCACGGAACGTTTCGACAGGGAGAAGGTGTCAGTCTCGAAGAACATTTCGAGGATCTGCTCGGTTTCGAAACCCAGAGCACGAAGCAGAATGGTTGCCGGCAATTTACGACGACGATCGATACGCACAAAGACGTTGTCTTTGGGATCGAATTCGAAATCGAGCCAGGAACCGCGGTATGGAATCACCCGCGCGGAGAACAGCAGCTTACCGGAAGAGTGGGTCTTGCCCCGATCATGATCGAAGAACACGCCTGGTGAACGGTGCAACTGGGACACGATGACACGTTCAGTCCCGTTGATCACGAAGGTGCCGGTATCGGTCATCAGCGGCAGCTCGCCCATGTAGACTTCCTGCTCACGGATATCCTTGACGACCTTGGATCCCGCCGGTGCTTCCTTGTCGTAGATCACCAAACGCACGAGCACGCGCAGCGGAGCCGCATAGGTGGTACCGCGCAACTGACACTCACGTACGTCAAAGACAGGCTCGCCGAGCTTGTAATTGACATACTCGAGTACGGCGTGACCGGAATAACTGGTGATCGGCATGACCGACTTGAAAGCCGCATGCAGACCAACGTCCTCTCGCTCATTAGCCGGCACCCCATCCTGGAGAAAACTCCGGTAGGAATCGATCTGTGTGGCGAGGAGAAACGGTACTTCCAGAATACTGGGTCGTTTACCGAAATCTTTGCGGATACGTTTCTTTTCGGTGAAAGAATAGGCCATGCTGCCATCCCTCAGTGTCATAGGCTTGGTAGTATCGATGCCGGGAGCAAGCCCCGTCATCGCCTCAAACTATTGCCTGACTTGCTTTACCAGACTCAGGCAGCCTGGCGTCCTATTTTCCGAGTCAGTTCAGACTTGGGCGACAAGCGGGAAAAGGCCGGTGGCATAACGCCACCAGCCTTACCCGAGCCTGTCGTCGGACGGCTAAGACGAGAATCTTATTTGATCTCGACTTTAGCGCCAGCCTCTTCAAGCTGCTTCTTGGCGTCTTCGGCCTCGTCCTTGCTGACACCTTCCTTCAGCGTGGAGGGCGCGCCTTCGACAGCATCTTTAGCCTCTTTGAGGCCCAGACCGGTCAGAGCGCGAACAGCCTTGATGACGGCGATTTTGTTACCGCCGATTTCAGCCAGAACCACGTCGAACTCAGTTTTCTCTTCAGCGGCGGCATCTGCACCACCCGCGGCGGCAGCCGGGGCAGCAGCCACTGCGGCAGCAGCGGTCACACCGAATTTTTCTTCCATTGCCTCAATCAATGCGACAACGTCCATCACAGACATCTCGGCAATTGCGTCGAGAATTTCTTCTTTAGAAACGGCCATGAATTACTCCAAAAAATATAGTTAGCACGATAACTTCGTGAAAATTGATGATTAAGCCGATCAGGCTGCCTCTTTGGCATCCTTGATCGCTGCCACAGTCCGGACGAGTTTGCCAGGCACCTCTTTCATGGTGCGAGCCAACTTCTCGACTGGTGCCTTCATGACCGCCATCAGCATGCTGATAGCCTGATCGTAAGTAGGCATCTTGGCCAGGGTTTCAAGCTCGGACGGCGCAAGCATCTTGCCGCCGATGGAAACCATCTTGACCTCGAGGAGTTTATGGTCTTTGGCAAAGTCCTTGATGACACGTGCGGCGCAACCCGGATCTTCCTGCGAAAAGGCCAGGAGCAAAGGCCCCGTCAACCCTTCCTGCATGCAGGCAAATTCGGTGTTCTCAAGTGCACGTTTGGCCAGGGTGTTCCTGACTACTCGCAGGTAGACACCGTTGTTGCGCGCTTCGCGACGCAACAGGGTCATCTGCTCGACAGTCAGACCTCGGTACTCTGCCGCTACTGCGGAGAGTGCCTTGCTGGCCACGTCATTGACTTCGGCAACGATGGCTTTCTTCTGCTCAAGATTGAGTGCCAAAATCGCTACCTCCTGATAATGGGAAAATTTAGGTTTCCCGTAACAAAACGGTGGCATCATATTGCCACCACCTAACGTACGCCATCACCAGGACAAAACCTGATTGGGGGCGCTCCGTCTGCGCAGGCGATCATTAAGCATGCAACATGCACCTGCGGTCTTTGACAGCACCGGAATACCGGCACCCCAAAGTTCGAAAAGGGCCACCCGGACAGTTATTCCGCCGGATTGACCCTTGTGCTGCCGAATCAGATCGACAGACTGGTTTGATCGATTGTCAGACCCGGACCCATGGTCGAAGAGACTGTCACCTTTCTCAGGTAAACGCCTTTCGCAGAACTCGGCTTGGCCTTGACCAGCGCCACCAGCAGGGACTCGAGATTTTCTTTCAACTTCTGAGGCTCGAAATCCACCTTACCGATGGAGCAATGAATGATGCCCGCCTTATCGGTCCGATAACGAACCTGACCGGCTTTGGCATTTTGTACCGCCTGGGCAACATCCGGAGTTACGGTACCAACCTTAGGGTTGGGCATCAGACCACGGGGACCCAGAATCTGACCCAGCTGACCGACGATCCGCATCGCATCCGGAGACGCGATCACCACATCGAAATTCATGTTGCCAGCCTTGATGTCGTCGGCGAGATCCTCCAATCCCACCACGTCGGCACCCGCTTCTTTGGCCGCATCAGCATTCGCGCCCTGGGCGAAAACCGCCACACGAACGGTCTTACCGGTTCCGTGCGGCAGCACGGAGGCACCACGAACGACCTGGTCCGATTTACGGGCATCAACACCGAGGTTTACGCTGACATCGATCGACTCGGGAAATTTGACGCTGGAAATCTCTTTCAGCAGGACAAAGGCCTCTTCGGCCGGATGCAGTTTGCCGCGTTCAACTTTCTCGCGAATCGCTTTTGCACGTTTCGACAACTTAGCCATGTTTTATTCCACCCCTTCGACGTTCAAACCCATCTGACGTGCACTGCCCGCAATGGTGCGCACTGCAGCATCCATATCGGATGCCGTCAGATCCGGCATTTTCTGGGTTGCGATGTCTTCGAGTTGCTGACGGGTTACCGTTCCCACCTTGGTGGTGTTCGGGGTCGGGCTGCCTTTGGGCAGACCGAGAGCCTTCTTCAGCAGCACGGACGCCGGAGGCGTTTTAGTGATGAAGGTAAAGGAACGATCACTGTAGACCGTGATCACGACAGGGATCGGAAGGCCTTTCTCCAGAGTCTGGGTCTTCGCATTGAAGGCCTTGCAGAATTCCATGATGTTTACGCCGTGCTGACCCAGGGCAGGACCTACCGGCGGACTGGGATTGGCTTCACCCGCTTTCACCTGAAGCTTGATGTAAGCCATTATCTTCTTTGCCATGATTACCTCGTCTCCGGGTCCAAACGCCTTGGAATCTCACCTCGGCTCCCCGTCTGTTGCCAATGATTGCCGTAAGTTCACTAACTTTCTGCGGGCAACTCCGCAGACCGACAACCGGATATGCAGGGGTCTAAATCAACCCTTTTCAACCTGACCGAACTCCAGGTCCACCGGAGTGGAACGCCCGAAGATCAGCACAGAAACCTTGAGGCGACTCTTTTCATAATCCACCTCTTCAACCACGCCGGTGAAGTCATTGAACGGACCATCGATGACCCGAATCACCTCACCCGGCTCAAACAGGACTTTCGGCCGCGGCTTCTCGACACCCTCTTGCACACGCTGCAGGATGGCATTCGCCTCTTTCTCCGAAATCGGCGCCGGCCGATCGCCGGTGCCGCCAATGAAACCCATGACCTTCGGCACATCCTTCACCAGGTGCCAGGTCTCATCGGTCATTTCCATCTGCACGAGCACATAACCGGGAAAGAACTTGCGTTCGCTTTTCCGCTGCTGCCCGGCCCGCATCTCGACCACCTCCTCGGTGGGTACGAGAATTTCACCGAATTTGTCCTGCATGTCATAGCGCTCGACCCGTTCTTTAAGGGAGCGCTGAACCTGGGACTCAAATCCGGAATAGGCGTGCACTACATACCAACGCATAGCCATGTCACGTCTCCTTAAGCCCCAGTCAAAGAACGAAGTATTGCACCCAGCATCATATCGAAGAGCCAGAGCACAATACCCATCAACAGAACCATCACAAACACGATGAGGGTAGTCTGCATGGTTTCCTGACGGCTGGGCCAGACCACCTTGCGCACCTCCATCCTGGATGCCGAGGCAAAATCCCAGATGGTACGGCCAACCGCCGTCTGATAGGCCAGCAGCATTGCCGCCCCGATCAGCACCAGCAGACCCAGCACGCGCAACAATTGGGAATAACCATCCAAATAGTAGAAGCCGACAATCGCTCCCACGATAATCCCCACCGCGAGTATTAACTTCACGGTATCGAGACCGGATGCCTCCACCTGGGATTTTCCATTCATAGTTCTGTTTGCCGGATTAAATGGCAGGCCAAGAGGGAATCGAACCCCCAACCTGCGGTTTTGGAGACCGCTGCTCTACCAATTGAGCTATTGGCCTAAAAATATCAAAGCGGAGTTGGCCCAAAAGCCAGCCCCGCGTACTACCTTATCGAGGAAATTACTCGATAATCTTGGATACCACGCCGGCGCCGACGGTGCGGCCGCCCTCGCGGATCGCAAAACGCAGACCCTCTTCCATAGCGATCGGCGCGATCAGCTTCACGGTCATCTTCACGTTATCACCCGGCATCACCATCTCGACGCCTTCCGGAAGATCACACGCACCCGTCACGTCCGTCGTACGGAAATAAAACTGCGGACGATAGTTGGTGAAAAACGGCGTGTGACGACCACCCTCTTCCTTGCTCAGTACGTACACTTCACACTCAAAATGGGTGTGCGGGTTGATCGAGCCCGGCTTCGCCAGGACCTGTCCACGCTCCACCTCATCTCGCTTGGTACCGCGCAGCAGCACACCCACGTTGTCGCCCGCTTCACCCTGGTCCAGCAGCTTGCGGAACATCTCAACACCGGTACAGGTCGTCTTGATGGTGTCTTTGATGCCGACAATCTCGACCTCTTCACCCACCTTGACCACACCGCGCTCCACACGACCGGTCACCACCGTGCCGCGTCCAGAGATCGAGAACACGTCCTCGATCGGCATCAGGAACGCGCCATCCACCGCACGCTCCGGCTCAGGAATATAGGTGTCCAGCGCTTCCATCAGCTTGTCAATCGCCTGACTGCCCAGCTCACCAGTGTCGCCTTCCAGTGCTTTCAGCGCAGAACCCACGATGATCGGGGTGTCGTCGCCCGGAAAGTCGTAGCTGTCGAGCAGCTCGCGCACTTCCATCTCCACCAGCTCCAGCAGCTCGGCGTCATCCACCATGTCCGCCTTGTTCAGGAATACCACAATGTAGGGTACGCCCACCTGACGCGACAGCAGGATGTGCTCACGGGTCTGAGGCATCGGGCCGTCCGCCGCAGATACCACCAGGATCGCGCCATCCATCTGCGCCGCACCCGTGATCATGTTCTTGACATAGTCCGCGTGTCCCGGGCAGTCCACGTGGGCGTAGTGACGCGTATCGGTCTCGTACTCCACGTGCGAGGTCGCGATCGTGATACCACGCTCACGCTCTTCCGGGGCGTTATCAATCTGGTCAAATGCACGCTTCTCGCCGCCAAACTTGGCCGCTTGCACTACTGTAATGGCCGCCGTCAGCGTGGTCTTGCCGTGGTCTACGTGACCGATCGTGCCCACATTGACATGCGGCTTTTTGCGTTCGAATTTTTCCTTGGACATGAGTGTTCTCCAGGTTCTCTATTGCATAAAGACAAATTCGCGCGCTTCCGCACGCCTTTTCAATTACCGAACTGGAGCCCAGAAGCAGATTTGAACTGCCGACCTCACCCTTACCAAGGGTGTGCTCTACCAACTGAGCTATCTGGGCATAAACTTGTTGTTTTCGGCGCTCCTGCCGAGGATGCTCCGCCTGCGCAATCCCTGATCGCCAGACAGAACAAACGGCGACGCCGTAACCGACACCGCCGCAACCGGGCCAACCCATTCAGCCAGCCCTTATCAAATGGAGCGGGTGATGGGAATCGAACCCACGTATTCAGCTTGGAAGGCTGAAGTTCTACCATTGAACTACACCCGCGCTGCCAAGCGATGCATCGCCGGATCGTTACAGAACCGCTCACAGTCCTTCCGATCGGATTACCTGCCCAAGGCAGACGACGACACTTCGAAACCGCACGCGATTTCACTGAACCTTCAACCGGTTCCATCCCTGCCTGCACGCCCCGCAAGGATGATTCCGAAACCACAGCGCAGCCATCCGCAGGTCTCGGCAAATTTGGTGGAGGGGGGAGGATTCGAACCTCCGAAGGCGGAGCCGTCAGATTTACAGTCTGATCCCTTTGGCCACTCGGGAACCCCTCCTAGCGAGAGCCGGGCATTCTGACGCGTCGACCTGCTAAAGTCAATACAACATTCCAAAGATTTTTTTGTCTACAGGATCCACGGGCAGCACATGATCTGATTTCATCCGACCCGGTTCATAAAGCCGGATCATGCGGTTATCCGAGGGTTTGCCTTTTTGCCTTCAGTACCCCATATTGCGGCAATCGACAGCTCGAGAATCGACGAGGTCCCTTGACCTACAACCGGAGCGGCGCACTGCTGCCGGCTCCAGGGAAACACTGCCATACCCATGAATAAATCCCCGCTTCTGCTGACGCTCTTTCTGACGGCCTGTGCCAGCACCGCTCCTCAGACACCCACCAGCCAAGAGACCGCACCTGACATCCAGAAACCCGCTGCTGCTGCGCCCTCAACCACTTCCCAGGGACTGACCACGGACCTCGTCTATCACACCCTGGCAAGCGAAATCGCCGTACAACGGGGCGATGAGTCGCTTGCCGTCGAGCACGCCCTTCAGGTCGCCCGCGAATCCCGCGCCCCGGAAGCCGCTGAATGCGCCACAAGCCTGGGTTTGCAGGCAAACATGTATCCCCAGGCGCTGAGCGCTGCACAGCTGTGGATCGAACTGGCTCCTGATGAGATCAGGGCTCGCCAGATCGCGGCAATTCTCTACATTCGCGCCAACCAGTTGGATGAAGCCATCAGCCAACTCGAGGTCATGATCAGGCTCGCGAGCGCACAAGGCCAGTCCGGTTACCTGCCGGCAGCGGCGATCGCTGAAAAAAGCGGCAATCCCGGGCAGGCGCTCGCGATCATGCAGCAACTGGTCCCGGATGACAGTGATTCAGCAGATGCTCAATATGCCCTGGCACTGACCGCGAATCATGCAAAACAGCTGGATCTCGCCCTGCTTTACGTGGATCGCTCCCTGGCCCTGGAGGCCGAGTCCTCGCAGGGCATATTACTTAAAACCCACATCCTGATCGCCATGGGACGCAAGGATGAGGGGATTGCACTGCTCAAACAGGCCAGCGAGACCTACCCCAAGAACGTCCAGATTGGACATGCTTACGCACGTACCCTGATTGAGTTGAACCAGCCCGAGGCTGCGCTGAAGGAATTTGAAAAACTTCTCGCACTGCAACCCGAAAATGGTGACTTCATCTTTTCCCTCGGCATCGTTCACATGCAACTCGAGCAGTACGACCAAGCCAAGCAGCAATTGAAGAAACTGGTGCATGACCGCAAAAAACGCGATGAAGCCCATTACTATCTGAGCACCATCGCCGAGCAGCAGGATGACCTGGACAGCGCACTCGATCATTACAGCCGGGTGGAAGGAGATCACCTCGGAGATGCGCAGATTCGCATCGCGAAAATTCTCTCAGACCAGGGCAACCTCAATCAGGCCCGGGACACGCTGCAACGCCTGCGAATCAATCAGCCCCAGCATCAACTCAAGTATTTCATGATCGAGGCGGAGCTGCTGCGCGAGTCCCAGGATTATGAGACCGTCCAGGATATCTATACCCGGGCTCTAGAGGTGGATCCGGAAAACACCGATCTGCTCTATGCACGGGGACTGAACGCCGCCGACCTTCGGCGCGTGGATCTGCTCGAACAGGACCTGCGCAAAATTCTCGCCACGCAACCCCGGCATGCGGATGCCCTGAACGCCCTGGGATACACCCTCGCCGATCAGACAGACCGACTCGATGAGGCGAAAACCTATATCCTGGAGGCCCTTGCCTTGAAACCGGACAGCCCGGCGATTCTCGACAGCATGGGCTGGGTCGAGTACCGGCAGGGCAATCTGCAGGCCGCACTCAAATACCTGCAACAAGCCGCCGAAATCAGCCCGGATGCGGAAATCGCCTCCCATCTTGGAGAGGTGCTGTGGGTGATGGGTGAACGGGAGCGCGCCGTCGAGATATGGGAAGAGGCAAACCAGCGGGATCCGGACAACCGTTTCATCCAGCCGACCATGATTCGGTTGAAAGCCACCGACTGAACCATGCCCCACACACTCTCCTGCCCGGCCCCGGCAAAGCTTAATCTGATGCTGAGGGTGATCGGTCGACGAGCGGATGGTTATCACGAACTGCAGACTGTATTTCAGTTCATCGATCGCCAGGATCGTCTGGATTTCACTCTGCGTGAGGACGGCTGCATTAACCTGCTGAACGACCTCAGCGGCGTCCCTGCGGAGCAGAATCTCTGCATCCGCGCGGCAAGGTTGCTACAGTCCCGCAGCGATACCCCCCTGGGAGTCGACATCCACCTGCACAAGGTACTGCCGATGGGCGGAGGGCTTGGGGGCGGGAGTTCTGATGCAGCCACTACCCTGGTGGCGCTGAACCGGCTCTGGGAATTGGACCTGGACCTCGAGACCCTCAAGCAACTGGGCGTGTCCCTGGGCGCGGATGTACCCATTTTCATTCACGGCCAGGCCGCCTGGGCTGAGGGTATCGGCGAGACTTTGACCGACCTGAAACTGCCGGAGCCCTGGTACCTGGTGATCATCCCTCCCTGTCACGTCTCGACCGCCGAAATCTTCCGCCACCCCGATTTGACACGCCACTCACCCCGGATCAAAATACGTGCCTTTCTGCAGGGCAACAATCGAAACGACTGCCTGGATCTGGTCCGCAGGCGCCACCCGGAGGTGGCCCGGGCGCTGGACTGGCTGAATCAGCATGCCGAAGCCCGTCTGACTGGCACAGGTGCGTGCCTTTTCGCCGCTTTCAGCGACAGGGACCAGGCCGAGCGCGTACTCGCCCAGATACCGGAAGATCTGGAGGGATTCGTTGCACGAGGACTGAATCGATCCCCTCTGAAGGGAGACGTTCTCGCAGAAAAGCAGTAACTGGGGCGTCGCCAAGCGGTAAGGCGCTGGGTTTTGATCCCAGCATTCGTAGGTTCGAATCCTGCCGCCCCAGCCATATCTCTGGTAACCAAGATCGAGACAGGGGATCCGCACCGTGCCCTCCAACACCATGATGGTATTTTCCGGCAATGCCAATCCCGGGCTGACCGCCGAAATCTGCACCCACCTGAACCTGCCCCTCGGCAAGATGCAGGTTGGCCGCTTCAGCGATGGCGAAGTCATGGCGGAAATCCATGAAAACGTGCGCGGCCGGGATGTGTTCATCGTCCAGCCCACCTCGGCACCCACCAATGAAAACCTGATGGAACTGCTGGTGATGATCGACGCCATGCGCTGGTCCTCGGCAAAGCGTGTCACTGCGGTCATTCCCTACTTCGGCTATGCCCGTCAGGATCGCCGCCCCCGCTCTGCGCGGGTACCGATCACCGCGAGACTGGCAGCCAAGATGATCGCAACCGCCGGTGCGGACCGGGTTCTGACCATCGATCTGCATGCCGACCAGATCCAGGGTTTTTTCGATATACCGGTAGATAACGTCTACGCGTCTCCACTGCTGCTGGGCGATGTATGGCGCCAGAAATATCCTGATATCGTGGTGGTTTCTCCGGATGTGGGCGGCGTGGTGCGCGCTCGCGCCCTGGCAAAACGCCTGGATGACGCTGAACTGGCGATCATCGACAAACGCCGTCCGCAACCCAACGTGGCCAAGGTGATGAACATCATCGGCCACGTGGAAGGCCGCAGCTGTATTCTCATCGACGACCTGGTGGACACCGCAGGTACTCTCTGCCAGGCCGCCAACGCCCTCAAAGACCACGGCGCCGCCAAGGTGGTGGCGTACTGCACTCATCCGGTCCTCTCCGGTCCGGCAGTGACCAACCTGAGCAATTCCCGGCTCGACGAGCTGGTGGTCACCAACACCATCCCCCTGTCCGATGATGCAAGGGACTGCGGTGTCATCCGCCAGGTCTCCATTGCTGAGTTGCTGGCGGAGACCATGCGCCGCATCTCCAATGAAGAATCGGTCAGTTCGCTGTTCATAGACTGACCCTGTTTTTCAACCGAAGTCTTTTTTCAATCGCCGTTCCCGGCCATTGAGGAGCCACCTATGACCGATGCTCTCGACAACGAGCTTGATGCTGCCATCAATCGTGACGCGCTGGAATATCACGAGTCCCCGACGCCGGGAAAAATCGCGATCCGGGTCACCAAACCTAACAACACCCAGCGGGATCTGTCGCTCGCCTATACGCCCGGTGTCGCCGAACCGGTACGGCATATTCACGAGGATCCTCGGAATGCCTACCGCTATACCGCCAAAGGTAATCTGGTGGGCGTCATCACCGACGGTAGCGCGGTGCTCGGCCTGGGTGACGTGGGTCCCCTGGCGGGTAAGCCGGTGATGGAAGGCAAGGCAGTCCTGTTCAAGCACTTTGCCGACATCGACGTGTTCGACATCGAGGTGAACGCCAAGCGGCCGCAGGAATTCATCGAGACCGTGATGCGTATCGCGCCTACCTTCGGTGGGATTAACCTGGAGGATATCAAGGCGCCTCAGTGTTTCGAGATCGAACAGGCGCTGATCGAACAACTCGACATCCCGGTATTTCATGACGACCAACACGGTACCGCCATCATTGCCGCCGCTGGCCTGCTCAACGCCCTGGAACTGCAGGGCAAATCCCTCTCCGAGGTCAAAATCACCATTCTAGGCGCGGGCGCGGCGGGACTTGCCACCGTGCGACTGCTGACCAGCCTGGGCGCGCATCGCAATAACTTTTATGTTATTGACCGGGGCGGAATCATCCATACCCAGCGCAAGGACCTGAATCCTTATAAATGGGCGATTGCCGCGGAGACGGAAAAGCGCACCCTGGAGGAAGCCATGCAGGGCTGTGACATCTTCATTGGCGTGTCCGGGGCCAATCTGGTCAGTGAGGCGATGGTCACCAGCATGGCTGACAAGCCAATCATCTTCGCCCTGTCTAACCCGGTTCCGGAGATCCGGCCCTCAACCGTCAAACGACTGCGGGACGACGCCATCATGGCCACCGGGCGCAGCGATTATCCCAACCAGGTGAACAACGTACTGGGCTTTCCATTCATCTTCCGCGGCGCCCTCGATGTCCGCGCATCGCGGATCAACGAGGACATGCAGATCGCCGCAGTCCACGCCCTGCAGGCCCTCACCCATGATCCGGTGCCCGATGAGGTGCTCCAAGCGTACGGCCTGGAGAGCCTTGCCTTTGGCGCCGATTACATCATTCCCAAGCCTCTGGACCCCCGCCTGAGAACCCGGGTCTCCTCGGCTGTGGCGAGGGCGGCAGTCGACAGTGGCGTTGCCAGGGCCCCCTACCCAGCCCACTACAAATCCTGAACATCACCCCTGGCGGGCACGACGGGCAACCGGGGAATTCGGGAAAAGCCGGCCAGGACTGGAAAAAAAGTTCAATCCTGCTAGAATCGCGCGTCCGCTGGAAATCAGCGGCCGGTGTGGCGCTTTGGTCGCGAAACGCCACCAAATTTGAATTTTACTGATTATAGGGAGGACATCATGTCTTCAACATTTACTGTCAACGCCGAATCTCGGGGCGATATGGGGAAAGGTGCGAGCCGCCGCCTGCGTCGAACCGGAAAAGTACCGGGCATCGTGTACGGCGCCCATCAGGAGCCTACCCCGATCACCCTGATGCACCATGAGGTGTCTCACCAGCTGGAAAATGAAGGTTTCTACTCGAACCTGCTGACCTTGAAGCTGGATGGCAAGCAGCAGACCGTGGTGCTCAAAGATCTGCAGCGCCATCCGGCCAAGCCGTTTATCCTGCACATTGATTTCCAGCGGGTACAGGCCGACGAGAAGATTCGTCTGCACGTTCCTTTGCACTTCATCAACGAAGCCACCTGTCCCGGCATCAAGACCGGTGGCCAGGCCAGCCACGTAATGACCGACATGGAAATCACCTGTCTGCCAAAGGATCTGCCTGAATTTATCGAGGTCGATCTGGGCAGCCTGGAATTGGGTGCGATTCTGCACGCCTCTCAGGTCACCCTGCCCGCAGGTGTCGAGTTGATCACCCATGAAGGCAATGAAGACCCGATCGTGGTCACCATCCACGCCACCCACAAGGGTGAAGTGGAGGATGCCGAGCCTGAGGAAGGCAGCGAGACCGAATAGTCTCCAGCGGGGGGGCTTGCCCCCCCCGTTCCGGTATACCGGCAATGAAATCCGCTCCCATCCGCCTGATCGTCGGCCTCGGCAATCCCGGTCCCGATTATGAAGCCACCCGGCACAATGCAGGCTTCTGGTTCCTCGACCGACTCGCCGAACAGCACCATGAGAGCTTCCGCACCGAATCCCGCCATCACGGCCTGGCATGTCGGCTCGACCTGCATGGTCATGAAGTCAGGCTCCTCAAACCCACCACCTTCATGAACCGCAGCGGTCAGGCCGTTTCAAGCATTGCGAACTATTTCCGCATCGCCCCGGAGGAAATTCTGGTGGCCCATGACGAACTGGATCTGCCACCGGGCGAGGTACGCCTGAAATCCGCGGGTGGTCACGCCGGACACAACGGCCTGCGGGATATCATGAGCGCTTTGGGAACCCCCGGGTTTCAACGCCTGAGACTCGGCATCGACCATCCCAACAACCGCGCAGCGGTGGTCAATTATGTCCTGGGTCGTCCCTCGAAAGCGGACCGGGAGGCCATCGACAGTGCCATTGACAAAGCCATCGACGCACTTCCCTGGATTATCAAGGGCGAAATGCAGCGGGCCATGAATCAGCTCCACAGCAGCCGTTGATCCCCAGCCAAGCCTCCTCATAGATATTGTAGAATCAGTCTCTTACCCTACTTTAAAGGGGGAAAACTGGCTATATATTATGAAATGCTTATAATTGATTGAGCCTGAACAGGCGAACATTGGAGTGCATCTCGATCATGCTACGACTCTTACTTACCTTGCTGTTACTGATTTTCATCGCGACACCAAGCATCGCCGACGATTCCGATCCGGCGGCATTGGCACTGCTGAAAAAATCCGAAGCCCTGATGCGTTCCGATGGCACCCTAGCGGAATACAAGATCGATATCCTGCGGCCCGACTGGCAACGCAGCATGACGTTTCGCAGTCATGACGATCTGCAACACAACCGTTTCCGTATGGAGATTCTCACGCCAAGCAAAACCAAGGGCACGGTATTCCTCAAGGTGGACAATGTCCTCTCCATGTACCTGCCGAAATTACGCCGTCAGATCAAAATCTCACCGGCCATGATGCAGGATCCCTGGATGGGATCGGACTTCAACAATCAGGACCTGCTCGACACCAAGTTCATGATCGAAGGGCACACCCACGTGATCATCGAACAGGAGGGGGAAGGTGACTCTGCGGTGTACACCATCGAGTCGGTCCCCTATCCCACCACCACCGTGACCTGGAAAAAGCTGATTCGACGCATTCGCGGCGACGGCGTTCCACTGGAAGTGGATTATCATTGCAGAAGCAAGATCAGTCGGCGCATGACCTTCGACCAGATCGAGACCATGGGAGGACGAACCATACCGACCCGTTGGACCATGACACCACTGGATGATAGTGGTAAAAGTACTGTCATAACCCTGCAGTCGATTCAATTCAACGTTCCCATGAGCGATGAGTTGTTCACCCCGGTCAAGGAGTAGCCGGAGCATGAGCGATTCTTGCTGACCGGCGGGAACGTCCCGACCCTTCAGGACCAGAGCCGATGTTCCGTTCGAACTCTCAGCTGAATATCACGCTCCTGAACGTTGTGTTTCTCAACCTGCTGGGACACATGCGCCGCACAATCCTGACCGTAGGGGCAATCGCGGTGGGGCTCGCCTCTCTGATCTTCCTCTGGGGCTTCAATGAAGGCCTGCACCGTAACATGCTGGGCAACTTCCAGAATGCGATCATCGGCGCTCTGCAGATACACCACCAGGGATTCTTCCAGCATCCCGATCTCTCACTGGCGATACCCGATCCGCAACGGGTTGCCGAGCGCCTCAAAGAAGCAGGTGTCGAGCGCTACAGTCAACGCCTTGAGTCCTTCGGTCTGGCCGCCTCTGATGTCACCACCCAGGGTGTGATGCTGATCGGCATGGACCCGGAATGGGAAACCCGGGTCACCGAACTGCCCAAGCGAATCGGCATAGGGCGGTTCCTGCAGCCGGGTGACGAATACCAACTGGTATTGGGTGCCACCACCGCTAAAAACCTTCAGGTGACCCTGGGGGATGAGCTCGTCATTGTCGGTTACGACCGGTATGGCGCGATGATCGCCGAGTCATTCTCCCTGGTCGGTATCATTACCAGCGGCGAGATGGGACTCGACAGCGGTATGGCCATCACCAGCCTGAGTACGTTGCAGGAGATGCTCGACATGTCCGGCCAAGTGACCACCTACGCCATTAATATCAATGATGCTCAATTGCCGGAGCTGACCGAGAGATTGCGCCAGTCCCTTGCAACCGAACCGCTTGAAATCATGCCCTGGTATGAGATGTTTCCGGTCATGAACGAATGGGTGACCCTGCACAACGGCTTTCTGTATATTTTTCTTGGGGTGGTGTTGTTTATCATTCTGGCAGGTGAACTCAACACCCTGCTACTCTCCATGCTGGACAGAACCCGGGAGTTCGGGGTTCTCATGGCGATCGGAACCACCCGCCGCCAGATCGGCCTGTTGCTGGTGGCCGAGGCAGGCATCATCGGTTTGGTGGGCATAGTGTTGGGCACCCTTCTGGGATACCTGATCATTCTGCTGACCGGGATGGTGGGGATTGACCTCTCCATCCTGCTGGGCTCCACCTCCCGCTTCTATGTCGACCCACTGATCTATCCCCAACTGAAGCTCGACGATCTGGGCATCACCGCATTCGCGATTTTTTTGGCCTCCGTCATTTCCGGCATCTATCCGGCCTGGCGGGCAAGCCTGCTGCAACCGGTCGAGGCAATTCGCAATGGCTAGGCCGAGCCGCATAGGATTAATCACCTACCTTGCCCTGGCCCTGCGCAATCTGGTTCGTAACCGGCGGCGCACCACCATAACCCTGCTGACCATGATCTTTGGCATCGGCACCCTGACATTACTCAGCGCCATGAACGATGGCTGGCTGAGTCAGATGAAGACCAACTTCATCCTCAGCTTTACCGGACATCTGCAGATACACGCGAAGGGCTTCGAAGCCTCACAAAACCTGCGTGACCGGATTGACGATCCCGAGGAGATCATCCGACTCATACCCAGCAACCCGGAAATATACGGATGGACCGAACGCATCCGTACTTCCGGTCTGGCATCGGTCAGCGGCAGCAGTGCCGGTGTTCAGATCATGGCTGTGGACCCGGAGCAGGAGACCTGGATGACCTCTATGGATAAAGGCATCAAAGAGGGGCACTGGCTCAGGCCGGGGGTCAGTACCGAACTGCTACTGGGGCGAACCATAGCCCAGAATCTTGGGGCCAAACTGGGCGACCGGGTGATCCTCATGACCCAGAGGCCCACTGGCGAGATGGTCTCGGAGGTCTTCTACCTGGGCGGCATCCTCGAAACCGGCGCCCCGCAAATCGACCGCACCCTGGCGTTGATCACGCTGAATGGTGCCCAGCACTGGCTGCAGATGGGCGATGCGGTAACCGATATCGTGTTTCGCGCTGATGAACATGACCAGACCGAACAGCTGTATCGTGCCTTTGTTCAGCAGCTCTCCGATACAAAATATGAAATCATGCCCTGGCAGGAACTCGACCCAATGGTCCGGCAATGGCTCGAGTTCAGCGATGCCTACGGGCTCGTTGTGCTGTTCGTCGTGATCCTCCTGGTGCTCACTGAAATTCTCAACACCATGCTGATTTCATTGCATGAACGACAGAAGGAGCTGGGGGTGATGGTAGCCATCGGAACCAACCGCCGCCAGGTTTTCATGATGTTGTTGCTCGAAGCGGTGTTGTTGATCCTGATCGGTGCCATACTGGGGTATCTTGTAGGCAGTCTGATCGTCATGAGCCTCGCGGACTCGGGCATCGATCTCACCGGCTATGCCAACGCCTTTGAATTCTTTTACATGGACCCGATCATTCACCCTCAATTGACTCGTGCTTCGGCACTCAAGATTCTGACCGCGACCCTTGCGGCGGCACTGCTTGCGGGACTCTACCCGGCCTGGAAAGCGACCCGCCTGTCTCTCAGTCAGGCGCTGCGCACACAATAAGGAGACCCATGAGCGATCATCCATCCGACATCGTTATCCAGACCCGCAACCTGCACAAATGTTATTGGGTCGGCACCATGCCCTATCCTGCGCTGCACGGTGTTGATCTGGACATCGAGGCCGGTGAATTCGTGGTGCTTGCCGGACGTTCCGGCTCGGGCAAAAGCACCCTGCTGAACATCGTTGGGGCTCTGGAATCAGCCGACAATGGTCAGGTCAAGGTACTTGGTCAGGATATCCTCAGCATGAACCGGGATGAACGCACCTATTTCCGCCTCAACCACATTGGATTCGTGTTCCAGGCCTATAACCTGATCCGGGTATTCTCCGCCCGTGAGAACGTTGCATATGTCTGCCAGTTACAAGGTAAAAGTCGTAAGGAGAGCCTGGAGATCGCCAATCACTGGCTGCATGAAGTCGAAATCGGACATCTCGGCTACCGCCGCCCCGATCAACTCTCGGGAGGACAGCAACAGCGGGTTGCCGTAGCCAGGGCATTGGCCTCGGAGCCGAAAATCATCCTCGCCGATGAACCCACTGCGAACCTCGACAGCATCACCGGCCGCCATCTGGTCGACCTGATGCAGTCGCTGAATCAACGCACTGGCACCACTTTCCTCATCTCGTCCCATGACCCGGATGTGAAGGAAGCTGCGAGCCGATTGGTGAAACTGGCTGATGGACAGGTGGTGGATGCGTGGGATCAGGTTCCACGAGCCCCCGCGCCTCTGAATATTGCCTGTCCGATGAGCAATCGCCCATTGCGGGATCGGCTGAAATATTTTTTAAAGCGTTCAAAAAACAAACCAAACCAATAGTCGCTACAACACCCCACCCGTTACTGAATCCAACGTCCTCAATGCCACCCATTCCTGGCAATACAAGCCAATGAGCGTCTCCGCCACCCGACTCTATTAACTCGGCTCAATAATAGGGAGATATTTTAACGGATATCACGTATTATTCCCGGATGGAAAAAATTGATGCACGAACACTA
>JBEVVH010000002.1:0-78576 GCA_040507245.1 Candidatus Thiodiazotropha sp. | reverse complement strand
GCCAGGTTAATAATAGGCTGTCAAAGATCGAATCGATTTTGGTGGACTTGGATGTCCCAAAATCTTTCATGAGATCGAAGACTCGCTTGGGTTGCGATCTCTTCGGATACCAGGTGTATCGCTAGATCTTCGGACAGGGTGCTTTTGATTACCTGATATCTTATCTCCGGACGTTGTGCATTCTGGAAGATGGTCGACCAGCTGCGGCTGACCCGTTCGTGGCCGATGATGGCCCCGGACCCGGGATGCACGCAAATCACATCACCGTCCGCCCAGAGTGCTCCCATGAGTTGAGCATCGCAGTGCATAAAGGACTCGTAATAGACGATCTCCGCCTCTTCCGGTGTTTTCAGTTCCAGTTTGTTGCCTTTCATCATTCACCCATGCGATCAGTGTTTGCCGGTCAATAAGGTTGCTGAGTGTCAATTCAGTCACAGGATGCCGTGATCAGACTCGCCCTATTGCTGATTGCCTCCAATGCCTTGAGCTTATGCAGATGATCGAGATCTGATCATGCGCGCGTTTGCGTCGGCTCAAATGGCCTGTCATTCAGATTTTCGCAATTCCCTGAAATACGGCAATGCCTGTCCGACCACGAATCAGTCAGGGTTGTTGATGTGTAATGGGGTGACCGCGCTTATCAGGGTGGTCTGTCCAGGGCCAGTCATGGGAGTCGGTCGCTAGGTGCTGACCGCTCTGTATTGACCTTCTGGTCAGGTTTCAGTCAAAGCAGAGTGGATAAGGGTTCGATGCAACGAGGATCATCATTTCTCGGGTTGTTGAGGTGGGTGCTCACAGGGAAGGTTTCAAAACCTTCTGTTAACCGCTGTGCCAGGAGTGCCTTGAGATTCGAGATGTCGTGTTGATCCCTGTCCAGCCAGGCCTTGAAGTATTCCGGTTGCAGGATCACAGGCATTCGCTCGTGGATGGGTCGCAGGGATGTGGGTGCGTCGGCGACGATGATGGTGCAGGAGTCGACCGATCCGCCTTGTGGATCGATCCAGCGATCGTACAGGCCCGCAAAGGCCGTCAGTGGCCCATTGGCAGGCCTGATGCAGTAGGGCTGCTTGGCCGAAGAGCGTTTTTGCTCTCCACGGTCTCGATACGGGCATTGATGGTGTGGAATGTTGATTTGCCCTGTTTGGTCCAGAAGGGCAACAGGCCCCAGCGGTAAACTCCGGCATGCAGACCGTCTGTGGAGTCGGTAATGGCCGGTACGCTCCGGGAGGGTGCGATGTTGTAGCGCGGTGGGAGGTGGGGGATCGAGCTCAAGCCGAAAAAGTCCCGCAGTTCATCCGTTTTTGCATCCAGATAGAAGCGCCCGCACATGAGCAGAACTCCTGCTTGTGGCCGGGTTAATTGTAGAAATGGCGGGTTGTCGTATCCAGTCGAAGGAGTGTCGGGAGGAATTATCCCGTGATCGGAATGCTGGGTAAATGACGGCTGCAGGAGTGGAGTGCTTACCCCTGATTGGTGGGGTGATGAATATTGCTGCCTGTATCAAACCGTAGAATGAACAGGGTTTAGGTTCCATCTCGCTTCCTGAGCGCCAGCCGGGGCAAGCGGCAATAGCCTCTCAGGTTGCGAAACGTCCTGTTGCGCGGGTCAGGCGATCAGACTGATCAGTACGTAGACCATCCAGACGCCAGCGGCAGCCAGGACCAATGTATCCATGGAGAAGATCGATTTGTTGTTGGGCATTTTCATGGTGTTACCTCGTGATACTGCTTTGTGGTATACCTTTCCTGCTTTTTGCCAAGCCCGTTCGAAAGATTGGGTCGTAGTTCCCTCTAAATGGTTCCTTGAGCGTCCGCTCACATCAAGCTCACCGTTTCGGGTTGTGCGGAATTGCAAACCCTTCTGTCCTTATATAGCAGCAATCTATAGACAAAATTAATATTGCTCATTGATTATCATCAATCGCAACTATATAAGTCGTTGCTTAAGTTTTGTGTATTGTGGGGCTTGTCACACTATTCCGATTGCCCTAAAGTGCTGATGGGAGTCGGCCGGACAGTCGCTCCGCTTCGCATTCGTCGGGGCGGGGAGGAAAGTCCGGGCTCCAGCGGGCAGGGTGCCAGGTAACGCCTGGGAGGCGTGAGCCTACGGAAAGTGCCACAGAAAATATACCGCCGGTGTTTTCACCGGTAAGGGTGAAATGGTGCGGTAAGAGCGCACCGCGTCTCTGGCAACAGAGATGGCAGGGTAAACCCCACCCGGAGCAAGACCAAATAGAGGAACAGGCCCGTTTCGGCGGCGCCAAGTGATGCCCCCACTGTTCCCGGGTAGGTTGCTTGAGATAGGCGGTGACGTCTATCCCAGATGAATGACTGTCCAAGACAGAACCCGGCTTACAGGCCGACTCCCTCCACTTTTCGCCACAAGTCGGGTTCAAGCCCGGAAAATCCCTCTCTAAACTTCATAATTTACTTTAGGTATGCAAATCATCCTGCTGTATTTGCGATGGTTATTTTTTGCTTTCCTCTGACCTCAGAGAACCCTGCTAACTTACTGACTGATAACGAAATTTCAGACTTTTAACCTTGACAACTGAGCGAGTGGACGCCTAATATGGGTGGAAGTGGAAGAATGTGGGGAAATAGGGAAAATATTCCATCAGAGGGGCGGCCAACTTGTTTCGCGGGGTTTCATCACTCAATTTGGATGCCAAAGGGCGCATCGCGATACCTACCCGGTATCGGGATCAGCTCGTGGACGTCTGCGCTTCGGAGTTGGTGATCACCGTCGATAAGGATCACTGCCTGCTGATCTACCCCAAACCCACCTGGCTTGAAATAGAAGACAAGCTCAAGTCCCTGCCGTCTTTCAAGGAGGCGGCGAGAAACCTCCAGCGTCTCTACATCGGTAATGCCCATGAGATCGATATGGATGGTCAGGGTCGTGTCCTGCTTCCCCAGGAATTGCGTCGTTATGCCGGACTCGACAAGAAGGTCGCCCTGGTCGGGCAGATCAACAAGTTCGAGTTGTGGGACGAGGAGACCTGGAATGCGCGTCAGGAAGCCTGGCTGCAGACCCTGGATATGAGCAAGCTCGATTTACCGCCTGAAGTGGAATCCCTGTCGATCTGATGGGGCAGGAGCATCTCTCGGTCCTGCTTCAGCCTGCCATCGAGGCGCTGAGGATCGACCCGAATGGCATCTATATGGATGCGACATTCGGGCGTGGTGGTCATGCCGGACGGATTTTGCAGGCATTGGGACCCCGGGGGCGGTTGATTGCCCTGGACCGGGACCCGCAGGCGGTGGCGTACGGAGAATCGCTGTTCGGGCAGGATGCCCGTTTTCAGATCGTACAGGAGAACTTTGCGATGCTTGCGGATGTTGCGAAACAGCTGGGTGTCGTCGGACGGGTCGACGGGATTCTCATGGATCTCGGCGTTTCTTCTCCTCAATTGGATCAGGCGGCACGGGGGTTCAGTTTCACCCAGGACGGCCCCCTGGATATGCGCATGGACCCCGGTCGGGGTCGTTCGGCGGCGCAATGGCTGGGTCAGGCAGGGGCCTCAGAGATCGCGCAGGTATTGAAGACATATGGTGAAGAGCGGTTTGCTAAGCGTATCGCGAGGGCCATTGTCGAGGCGAGGGACGAAGCGCCTTTGCTGACCACGGGACGATTGGCCGAAGTGGTGAGTCGTGCCAATCCGGCCTGGGAAAAAGGCAAGCATCCGGCGACCCGGAGCTTTCAGGCAATTCGAATCTTTATCAATGGTGAACTGGATGCGCTCCGTCAGGGGCTGGAGTCAATTGTGGACGTGTTGTCTGTGCATGGGCGACTGGCGGTGATCAGCTTTCATTCTCTGGAAGATCGGATCGTCAAGCGCTTCATGCGTGATCAGGCGGCTGGTGAGCGCTTTCCGGCAGGGGTTCCTGTGACCGACGATCAGCGCAATCCCCGTCTGAAACTCGTGGCTAAGGCGATTCGACCTGGTGACCAGGAAGTCGACAGCAATCCCCGGGCCCGCAGTGCGGTGCTGCGGGTGGCGGAGCGTTGCGCGTGAATCGTACCCAGCTGGGGCTTGCGGGTTTTCTGGTCGTCGCGGTGCTCGCTTCGGCGACCGCGATCGTTTACAGCAAATACCTGAGCCGCAGACATTTCGTGGCACTCCAGGAACTGCAGACGGAAAAAGAGCGGATCGGGGTTGAATGGGGGCGCCTGCAGTTGGAGGAGAGCACCCTGGCGACCCATCCGGTGGTGGAAAAACAGGCTCGGGACAGGTTGAAGATGCACCTGCCCGGTTTCGATGAAATCGTGGTTGTCAGGCACTGATCATGGCAGGCAGCAAGAAACGCAAGGCACAGCAGGCGGAGGTGGTTCGGCAGCCGAGTTTTCGCGCCCGGCGCTTGACCGTGCTGGTGGTGCTGGGCCTGGCCTACGCCACCCTGATCTGGCAGTCGGTGGATCGCCAGGTGTTCGAGACCGCGTTTCTCCAGGAGCAGGGAGAGCGCCGATACCTGCGTACCATCACGGTCAATGCCAGCCGGGGCATGATCACCGATCGCAACGGCGAACCGCTGGCGATCAGCACCCCGGTGAAGAGCGTGGCCGCAAATCCGCGGCTGCTCAAGGCCGACAGCCAGACCATCGGCGCTCTGGCCTCGACCCTCGATCTCGATCCGGACCGGTTACGCCGGCAACTTTCCCAGGATCGGAGCTTCGTCTACCTCAAGCGGCGCATCAATCCGGATCAGGCGGACCGGGTGGGAACCCTGGATATCGAAGGTATCGACCTGCTTTCCGAATATCGGCGCTTCTATCCCAGTGCCGAGGTGACTTCCCAGGTGGTGGGTTTCACCAATATCGACGACCAGGGTCAGGAAGGTATGGAGCTGGCCTATGATGATTGGCTCAGCGGTACCCCGGGCGCGAAGCGGGTCATCAAGGATGGTAAAGGGCGGGTGGTGAACCAGGTCGAAAACATCCAGAGTCCCGCGCCGGGCAAGGATCTGGTGCTGAGTATCGATCGCAGACTGCAGTTTCTCGCCTACCGGGAACTCAAGGCGGCAGTGACCAAACACCGGGCGCGTTCAGGCTCCGCGGTGATCCTGGATGCGCGTAGCGGTGAAATCCTGGCGATGGTCAACAGTCCGTCGTTCAACCCCAATGCCCAGCGCGGACGGCGACTCGACAGCCTGCGCAACCGGGCGGTGACCGACGTGTTCGAACCGGGCTCTACCATCAAGCCGTTCACCATCGCCGCTGGAATGGAGCAGGGTCGATATGCGCCTCATACCCCGATTGACGTGTCCCCGGGGCAGATGCGGGTCGGCCGTTACCTGGTGCGCGACACCCGCAACTACGGGATGATCGATGTGGCCACGGTGTTGAGCAAGTCGAGCAATGTGGGGGCCAGCAAGATTGCGTTGTCCATGGAGCCGGAAGTGCTCTGGTCCCTGTATACCAAGCTGGGCCTCGGTGAGAGCCCCTTCAGCCATTTTCCCGGTGAGTCGAGCGGGCGTCTGCCTCATTTCAGTGACTGGTCGACCTTTGAACAGGCCACCCTGTCTTTCGGCTACGGTCTCTCGGTTTCACCTTTGCAACTGGCCCGCGCCTATGCGGTGTTGGCCAATGACGGCGTGCGTCTCCCGGTTTCCCTGCTGAAGGTGGACGAAATTCCTGAAGGCGATCGCGTCGTGCGCCAGAGTACGGCCCGCAGTGTGGTGCGAATGCTCGAAGGGGTGGTGGCGCCCGATGGTACTGCCCCCCTGGCCGCGGTACCCGGTTACCGGGTGGCGGGGAAGACCGGTACCGCCAAGAAATCGGTGGCCGGTGGCTACGCAGAGGACAAGTATCTCTCCCTGTTCGTGGGGATGGTGCCCGCGAGTCATCCCCGTCTGGTGATGGCGGTGCTGATCGATGAGCCCCGGGGTGAGGAGTATTACGGTGGCCTGGTTGCGGCTCCAGTATTTTCCAAGGTGATGAGCGGCGCCCTGCGCTTGCTGAATATCCCGCCGGATAAAAACTGGCGCGGGAATCAGCTGATGGCGCGCCTGGGGGCACAGCAATGATGGCCTCAACCCGGGTACCTGCAGCGCACCGGCTCTCACAACTGCTGGATGGTCTGGTAGAGGTTCCGTCTGTGCAGGATCGTGATATCCGGGGTATTACCCTGGACAGCCGCAAGGCGGGGGAAGGTTATCTGTTCCTGGCCTGCGCGGGTACCCGCCAGCATGGTCTGGCGTTCGCGCAGAGAGCCCTGGAGCAGGGTGTGGCCGCCATCGTCTGGGAGCCGCAGAGTGATGAGGTGCAAGCCCTTGCGTCCCGCCTGGATGCCGGGGAGACCCCGGTCATACCGGTGCCGCAGCTGACAGCGCAGGCCAGTCACCTGGCCGGGCGGTTTTATGACGATCCCGGTCAGCACATGACCCTGATCGGTATTACTGGCACCAATGGCAAGACCAGTGTCTGCCAACTGGTGGCTCAAGCGCTTTCGAGCGAACAGCCCTGTGCCATGATTGGCACCCTGGGCGCCGGTCTGCCGGGAAGCCTGGTCAGCACGGGCATGACCACCCCCGATGCGCTGACGGTTCAGTCCCTGCTAGCGGATTTTCGCAATCAGGGTGCGAAATCCGTGGCAATGGAGGTTTCCTCCCATGCCCTCGACCAGAGCCGGGTGGCGGATCTCGAATTCGATACCGCAGTGTTTACCAATCTGAGTAGGGATCATTTCGACTACCACGGCAGTTTCGAACACTATGCCGCGTCCAAGGCCCGGCTGTTCCAGATGCCGAAATTGCGCTGTGCGGTGATCAATCTGGATGACCCCTTTGGCCGGGAGCTGATTGAAAAGCTGGCGCCTGAGGTGCGTGTCATCGGTTACAGCCTGGATTGTGAGGCCGCGGAACAGGCTGGGATCGACGAATGGCTGTGTGCCGGTTCCCTGGAGACCCTGCCCGAGGGACTGAGCATTCGGATTGTGACCCCGCAGGAGGCGCTTCACTTGCGTAGTTCCCTGCTGGGTCAGTTCAACGCCTCGAACCTGCTGGCGGCAACCGCTGTGCTGATCCAGCAGGGCTGGTCGTTGCGCAAGGCGGTTGAGGTGCTGGGCGGACTGCCGACGGTGCCAGGTCGCATGGCGCTGCTGGGTGGCGGGACACGGCCCTCCGTGGTGGTGGACTATGCGCATACCCCGGATGCCCTGGAGAAGGCCTTGCTCGCGGCCCGTGCCCACTGCACTGGGCGTCTGCATGTGGTGTTCGGTTGCGGTGGAGACCGGGATCCGGGTAAGCGCCCGATCATGGGTGAGCTGGCATCGCGGCTCGCGGATGTGTGTTGTCTGACCGACGACAATCCACGCACCGAACCCAGTGAACGTATTCTTGAACAGATTCTGGCCGGCATCCCGTCGCCTCAGTCGGTGAGTGTGGAGGCAGATCGGCGCCAGGCGATATTCCGTACCATCGCGGACGCCCGGCCGGGTGATCTTGTGTTGGTGGCCGGGAAGGGTCACGAGGACTATCAGCTGGTGGGCGACCAGGTTCTGCACTTCGATGACCACGAGGTGATTTGCGAAGCCCTGGATGTGTGGCGGGGGGTGGCCGATGCCTAGTCTTTGGCTCTCGGAGTTGATGCAGCATTTGCCGGCCAGACTGGTGGGTCAGGACGCAGAGTTCCGCTCGGTCAGTACGGATACCCGTAGCCTGAACGCCGGGGATCTGTACGTTGCACTGACCGGGCCGCGCTTCGACGGGCATGAGTTCGTCGCTCAGGCGGAACAGAGGGGTGCATTGGCTGTACTGGTCTCTCGAGAGGTCGAAACCCGGCTGCCACAGCTGGTGTGTGCGGATACCCGTCTGGGACTGGGTCGGCTGGCTGCGGTTTGGCGTGATCAGTTCCAGGCGCCCATGGTTGCGATTACCGGCAGTAACGGAAAGACCACGGTCAAGGAACTGATCAGTGAGATCCTCGCGCAACGGGGTCCGGTGCTGTCCACCCGGGGAAATCTGAACAATGATATCGGCGTGCCGCTGACCCTGCTGGGTTGGCAGGATGAACTCAGTGCGGTGATCGAGATGGGGGCCAATCATCCGGGTGAAATCGGCTATCTGAGCCAGATTGCCCGGCCCGATGTGGCGCTGATCACCAATGCGGGTGAGGCTCATCTGGAAGGCTTCGGGGATCTCAACGGCGTGGCCCATGCCAAAGGGGAGATTCTGGGCGGGCTTAAACACGACGGCGTGGGCGTGCTCAATGCGGACGACCCTTACTTCCCGCTCTGGCGGGAGATGCTGGGGGAGCGGCGAATGGTCTCTTTTGGCATATCGGAAAAGGCCCTGGTGCAATCCGACCTGGATGCGGCCCAGATGACCTGGACCCCGCAGGGATCCCACAACCGGATGCAGGTAAACATACAGGACACCCGTTTCGACGTGGAAATCGCCCTGGCAGGCCGCCACAACCTGATGAATGCGCTGGCCGCTATCGCTGCAGCCTGGTCCCTGTCCTGCAGTGTGGAACAGATTCAGGCGGGGCTTGCCAGTGTCGCGGCGGTGAAGGGGCGACTGCAGATCCTCACCGGCTCCAACGGTTACCGTCTGATCGATGACAGCTATAACGCCAATCCCAATTCGGTAGGAGCGGCCATCGAGGTGCTGCGCAGCGCGCCGGGTCAACGTTACCTGGTACTCGGTGATCTGGCTGAGCTGGGGGAAGAGGCCCGTGAGCTGCACGGAAAAATCGGCCGACAAGCCAGACAGGCGGGACTGGAGCACCTCTACGGGCTTGGATCCCTGAGCCAAGCGGCGGTTGAAGGTTTTGGTGAAGGGGCCAGGGGCTTCAGCAATATCGATGATTTGATCAATGAATTGCGGGAACTGCCGCAGCCGGGTGATGCGGTGCTGGTCAAAGGCTCCCGCAGCGCCGGCATGGAGCGGGTTGTTCAGGGGTTGTTGTATGAAGGGGAGGGCTGACCGTGCTGTTGTATCTGACTGAGTGGCTCGTCCAGTTCGACAGCGGTTTCCGGGTGTTCCAGTACCTGACACTGCGCACCATCCTGGGGGTACTGACCGCATTGCTGATCTCCCTGGCGCTGGGACCGGTAATGATTCGTCGATTGAGCTTCCACCAGATTGGTCAAACGGTTCGCAATGACGGCCCGGAGACCCATTTCTCCAAGGCTGGTACGCCTACCATGGGCGGTGCTCTGATTCTGGTGGCGATCGCAGTGGCCACCCTGCTGTGGGCCGATCTTGAAAACCGTTATGTCTGGATCGTGCTGATCGTGACCATGGTATTCGGCCTGATTGGTCTGGTGGACGACTACAAAAAACTGGTGCTCAACGATCCCAAGGGACTGGCGGCGCGGTGGAAATATTTCTGGCAGTCGATTGCCGGCCTGGGCGCATCGCTGGTGTTTTACACCACGGCAACGACACCCATGGAGACCGCGCTGTTGATCCCCTACCTGAAGGATGTCTCACTCAACTGGGGTCCGGTGTTCATTCTTTTCAGCTATCTGGTGATCGTCGGTTCCTCCAACGCGGTGAACCTTACCGACGGACTCGACGGGCTGGCGATTCTGCCAACGGTGATGGTGGGTGGCGCGCTGGGGGTGATCGCCTATGCCACCGGACATGCAGACTTTGCCACCTATCTGAAGATCCCCTATCTCCCCGGTGTGGGTGAGTTGATGGTGTTCTGCGCAGCCCTGGTGGGTGCCGGGTTGGGATTTCTCTGGTTCAACACCTATCCGGCTCAGGTTTTCATGGGCGATGTGGGCGCCCTGGCGCTGGGCGCGGCGTTGGGTGTGGTGGCGGTGGCGGTTCGACAGGAGATCGTGCTGTTCATCATGGGTGGGGTGTTCGTGGTCGAGACGGTATCGGTGATGCTTCAGGTGGCCTCGTTTCGCCTCACTGGCAAGCGGATCTTTCGCATGGCGCCCCTGCATCATCATTTCGAACTCAAGGGTTGGCCCGAACCCCGGGTCATTGTGCGTTTCTGGATCATCACTGTGATTCTGGTGTTGATCGGTCTGGCGAGTTTGAAGATACGTTGATGGCAGCAGAAAACAGACAAACAGGCAAAACTCTAATTGTCGGTCTGGGCAAGACCGGACTGTCCTGCGCCCGTTATCTGACCGCGCAGGGAGTGGCCCTGGCGGTCACTGACAGCCGGGAAACACCGCCTGGCCTGGATGCGCTGCGGCGCGACTATCCGGATATGGCCCTGTTCCTCGGGGGGTTCCAGCCCGAGGTGTTCCAGGCGGCGAATCAATTGGTGGTCAGTCCCGGTGTACCGGTAAGTACGCCCCTGATCCAGGTGGCCCGGGAAAGTGGCAGTGAAGTCCTGGGGGATGTGGAACTGTTCGCCCGGGCGGTTCGGGCGCCGGTCGTCGCGATTACCGGTTCCAATGGCAAGAGCACCGTAACCACCCTGGTGGGCGAGATGGCCCGCAACGCGGGATTGCGGGTAGCGGTGGGGGGCAACCTGGGGGAACCCGTGCTCGACCTGCTCGACGACTCGGTGGACCTCTATGTGTTGGAGTTGTCCAGCTTCCAGCTCGAAACCACCTGGAGTCTCAAGCCCGAGGCGGCGGTGGTATTGAATGTCTCCGCCGATCATATGGACCGTTACAGGGATATCGAAGATTACGCGGACGCCAAGGCCGGTATCTACAGTCAGGCAAAGATCCTGGTGATCAACCGGGATGATGCCAGGGTCGCGGCGATGGCCGGTTCGGATGACTCCGTGGTGGGCTTCGCTTTGAATGCCCCGGTTGGGTCAGACTTCGGTGTCTGTGAAAGTCAGGGTGAATCCTGGCTATGTCAGGGCTCGACACTGCTGATGCCGGTGAACGATTTGCGTATTCCGGGTCGCCACAATCAGGCCAATGCCCTGGCGGCGCTCGCTCTGGGTCAGGCGGTGGGGTTGCCGATTGCCAAGATGCTCGAGACCCTGCGAATCTTCCGTGGTCTGGAGCACCGCACCCAATGGGTATCAGATACGCAGGGGTTGCGCTGGTACAACGATTCCAAGGGTACCAATGTGGGTGCGACCATCTCCGCCCTGCTGGGATTGCATGCCGATGATGGGAGCCGAACGGTGCTGATCGCCGGCGGGGATTGCAAAGGCGCTGACTTCACACTGCTTGCGCCGGTGGCGGAAAAGGCCGCCCGGGCAGTGATCCTGATCGGCCGGGACGCACCGGCCCTGGCCGCAGTGCTCGAGGGGCGGACCAAACTGGTGTTCGCCGAGAGTATGACCGATGCCGTGATGAAGGCGCGGGACGAAGCCAGCCCCGGAGACCGGGTCCTGCTCTCACCGGCCTGCGCCAGTTTTGACATGTTCAAGAATTTCGAGGACCGGGGTGAGGCCTTCGTGCGTGCTGTGGAGGGTCTCGAGTCATGAGTGAGATGCGTCCCCAGGCCATGGATGCCCGCCGCACGAAAACTCTGGAGCCCGTGCTCGATTGGTGGCTGTTGGGTGCGGCGATGCTGTTGCTCGGCTTCGGTCTGGTGATGGTCGCTTCATCATCCATGACAGTGGGGGATCGGCTGGCCGGATCACCCTTCTTTTATGTCTACCGTCACCTGTTCGCCATGTTCCTGGGGCTGCTGGGTGCTTTTTTCGTCTTCAGGGTGCCCATGGAACAGTGGCAGAATGCGGGACCGAAACTGGTGTTTCTCGGCATCCTGCTGCTTCTGTTGCTGCTGGTCCCCGGAGTCGGCAAGACGGTTAACGGCGCAACCCGCTGGATCCCCTTGGGCGTGTTCAACCTGCAAAGCTCCGAGTTCATGAAACTATTCATGGTGCTCTATATCGCGGGTTACCTAGTGCGTCGCCAGGACGAGGTGGCGCGTTCCTTCTGGGGCTTCGCCAAGCCCATGCTGCTGCTCATCGTGACAAGCTCCATGATCCTGGTTCAGCCCGATTTCGGCACCACTGTGGTACTGTTCGCCACCGCCCTCGGGATGCTGTTTCTCGGTGGTGTGGTGCTGTATCAGTTCAGCATGCTGATCCTGCTCTCCATCGTTTCAGGTTTTGCGTTGATCTTTTTCAGCCCCTACCGTTGGCAACGCATGACCACCTACCTGAATCCCTGGGATGACCCCTTCGATACCGATTTCCAGCTGTCCCAGGCATTGATCGCCTTCGGTCGTGGTGAAGTCTCCGGAGTCGGGCTGGGTAACGGGATTCAAAAGCAGTTCTACCTTCCGGAAGCGCACACCGATTTCATCATGGCGGTGGTGGGTGAGGAGTTCGGTCTGATCGGCACCCTGGGGGTGATCCTGCTGTTCGCCTTCTTTACCTGGCGCGCCTTCCACATCGGCACCCGGGCACAGGTGGTGGGTGAACGGTTTTCGAGTTACACCGCTTACGGGTTGGGCCTGTGGATCGGTATGCAGGCGTTCATCAACATCGGTGTCAACGTGGGGATGCTGCCGACCAAGGGTCTCACCCTGCCGTTCATGAGCTATGGAGGCAACAGCATTATCGTGGCTTGCCTGATTGTTGCGTTGTTGCTGCGCATCGATTACGAGACCCGCCACAAGATGCAGCGTGAAGGTCATGGGAGGCGCTCATGGAACCTCATGTAATGGTCATGGCAGGGGGTACGGGCGGGCATCTTTTTCCGGCACTTGCGGTGGCGCAATGGCTGGAGAAACAGGGCTGCATGATCACCTGGCTGGGCAGCCGGGGCGGAATGGAGACCTGCTTGGTGCCGGATTACGGGTACCCCGTCAGGACCCTGAACATCAAAGGGGTCCGGGGCACCGGTCTGAAGCGGCGTCTGATGGCTCCCTGGGTGGTGACCTGGTCCTGTTGGCAGGCCTATCGGGTGCTGCGCCAGATCCGCCCGAACCTGGTATTGGGCATGGGCGGGTTTGTCACCGGTCCGGGGGGCGTGGCGGCCAGACTGATGGGTATCCCCCTGGTGATCCAGGAACAGAACGCGATTCCGGGTCTGACCAACCGCTGGCTGGCGCGGCTCGCGAGCAAGGTGTACGAAGCCTTCCCCGGCAGCTTTGGTGCCGAGGCCCAGGCCGAAACCATTGGCAACCCGGTGCGTCGTGAGATCGTGGCGCTGCCGCCGCCCGAGACCCGTTTTGCCGACCGCGAAGGTCCGCTTCGACTGTTGGTCCTGGGCGGCTCCCTGGGTGCCCAGGCACTCAACCAGACCCTGCCCGAGGCCTTGGCCAGACTGCCCGAGGAGAAGCGTCCTGTGGTGCGTCATCAAGCGGGTGAGAAGCTCTACGAGGAGACTCTGGCCAGCTACCGGGCGGCGGGTGTCGAGGCTGAAGTAAAGCCCTTTGAACGGGATATGGCGGCTGCCTACGGCTGGGCCGATCTGGTGATCTGCCGCGCCGGCGCCCTGACCGTATCCGAACTTTGCGTGGCGGGTGTGGGCGCCATCCTGGTGCCCTATCCCTACGCCGTGGATGACCATCAGACCCACAACGCCCGTGTCCTGGTGGATGCAGGAGCAGGACAACTCGTGGATCAGACCAGTCTGAATCCCCGCGACCTGGCGGCCCAGATCGCGGAACTCAGCGAAGACCGGGCCGGGTTGCTGGATATGGCGCGGGCCGCACGTAAACTCGCCAAGCCGGAGGCGGCGGAGCATATGGGTCAATATTGCCTGGAGTTGATCGCATCATGAGTGAAGTCCGTACACGTCGCCACACACCCAACGTCATGGGTCGCATGCGTTACATCCACTTCGTCGGAATCGGTGGAGCCGGGATGAGCGGTATCGCGGAGGTCATGATCAATCTCGGATACCAGGTTTCCGGATCCGACCAGCGGGAGAGTGTCGTGACTCGGCGTCTCGCGGAATTGGGGGCGGAGATCCACCTGGGACACACCGCCGCGCATGTGGATGGTGTCGATGCGGTGGTCATCTCCAGTGCGGTGGAGCAGGACAACCCGGAAGTGGAAGCGGCGCGTCAGTCACGCATCCCGGTGGTGCCCAGGGCGGAAATGCTGGCTGAGATCATGCGTTTCCGGTTTGGTATCGCGGTCGCGGGGACTCACGGCAAAACCACCACCACCAGTCTGGTCACCAGTGTTCTAGCGGAAGCTGGACTCGACCCCACGTTCGTCATCGGCGGACTCCTCAACAGCGCTGGTGCCAACGCTCGGCTCGGGGAAGGGGAGTATCTTGTGGCCGAGGCGGACGAGAGTGACGCCTCGTTTCTCTATCTGCAGCCGATGCTGGCGGTGGTCACCAATATCGATGCGGATCACATGACCACCTACGGGGGTGATTTCAACCGCCTGCGCGGGACCTTTCTGGAATTTCTGCATCACTTGCCATTTTATGGCCAGGCAGTGCTGTGTATCGATGATCCGGTGGTGCGCGAGTTGCTCCCGGAGGTGACCCGGCCTGTGACCACCTACGGTTTCGATGAAGATGCGGACGTGCGCGCCAGCGAGATCCGCAGCGAAGGTCTCAGAACGCACTTCACCCTGCATGCCCAAAGCCTCGAAGCCCCCATGCCAATCACCCTGAATCTTCCGGGACGGCACAATGTGCTGAATGCCCTGGCTGCCGCGAGCGTGGCATTGGAGCTCAACCTGGACAGCCATTCGATACAATGGGCGCTGGAGAAATTTGCCGGTATCGGACGCCGCTTCCAGACCCGCGGCGACTGCCGGATCGGCGGCAAGCAGGTGATGCTGGTTGATGACTACGCACACCACCCACGGGAGATCGAGGCGACCCTGAGGGCGGTCCGCGATGGTTGGCCGGAACGCCGCCTGGTACTCGCCTTTCAACCGCACCGTTACACCCGTACCCAGGAACAGTTTGAAGACTTCGTGCAGGTGCTTTCCAAGGCGGACCTGCTGATCCTGACCGAGGTCTATGCGGCCGGTGAAGAACCGATTCAAGGTGCGGCCGGACGCGACCTGAGTCGCGCCGTGCGGGTGCGCGGACAGGTCGATCCGATTTTCGTGGAGCCGGTGGAGGAGTTGCCTGAAGTGCTTCGGGGACTGCTCATGGACGGTGACATCGTACTGACAGTAGGGGCAGGCAGCATCGGCGCGATTGCGGCGGAATTGCCCAGGCAACTTTGTGAGGGGGTGGCCTAATGGCGCACACATTCGATATGAGAAGACTGCATCACGGTTGTGGCGAGTCGCTGCAAAGCAACCTGTTCGAACTGATGGTGATCAGGTCTCTGCGCAGAACGGAAAAACTCACACCTGAGCTGCAAACCCCACGCAGTGAGGATGGACGTTCCGATCCCTCCCGGGACGAGAGGTTTTGGGGATGATGCCTGCCCTGGATGAAACCCGGCTGCGCGGTGAGATGCGCATCAACGAGCCTCTGTCGCGCCATACCACCTGGCGGGTCGGTGGTCCGGCCGAGCGTTTCTACAAACCGGCGGACCGGGCGGACCTGATCAGCTTTCTGCAGCAGCTCGATCCCCGGGAACCCCTGTTCTGGCTCGGACTGGGCAGCAACCTGCTGGTCCGGGACGGGGGATACAAGGGCACCGTGATCGCAACCCAGGGACGTCTCGAGCAGATCGAGTGGCGGGGAGACCTGCTGGTTGCCGAGGCGGGGGTCTCCTGCGCCAAGATCGCCCGCACTGCGGCCCGCGCGGGTCGTGTCGGAGTTGAGTTCTTCGCCGGTATTCCAGGGACCCTCGGCGGCGCCCTGGCGATGAATGCCGGGGCGTTCGGCGGTGAAACCTGGAATCAGGTACGTGAGGTCGAAACCATCGATCGATACGGTATGGTGCAGCGCCGTCCGGTGAGTGATTTCGAAGTTGGTTACCGGCAGGTCAAGGGCCATCCCGGGGAATGGTTTCTGGCAGCGGCACTTGCCCTGGAAACCGGTGACAGCGCCGCCGCCCAGGATCGAATCAAGGCCTTGCTGGAGCGCCGCGCCGCCACCCAGCCGACCCGGCTGCCGAGTTGCGGTTCGGTATTTCGCAATCCTGCGAATGATCATGCGGCGCGTCTGATCGAGGCCGCGGGTCTCAAGGGGAGACGTTTGGGGGGGGCACAGGTTTCTGAGAAGCATGCCAACTTTATCGTCAACATCGATCACGCCACGGCGGCGGATATCGAGGCCTTGATCGCGTTGGTGCAACAGGAGGTCGAGGCCCACAGCGGTGTGCGCCTGGTGACCGAAGTCCATCGGATCGGAGAAAACCTGGAATGAGTGTCTCAGTCGAACAGTTCGGCAAAGTGGCGGTGCTTATGGGTGGTCTGTCCGCGGAGCGGGAGATTTCACTGAAGAGCGGTGCTGCGGTGCTCGCCGCCCTGTTGCGCAGTGGTGTGGATGCCCATGCGGTCGATGTGGGACATGACATTCTTGCGCGCCTCTCTGCGGGTGACTTCGACCGGGCCTTCGTGATCCTGCATGGGCGGGGCGGCGAGGATGGGGTGATGCAGGGTGCTCTGGAATGCCTTGGGTTGCCCTATACCGGCAGCGGGGTGCTGGGTTCTGCTCTGGGCATGGAGAAGCATCTCACCAAGGCGGTGTGGCGTGGCGTAGGTCTGCCCACCCCGGAATCGGTGCTGTTGACCCGGCTTGAGAATCTGCAGCAGGCGGATGAGCTGGGGTACCCGTTGATGATCAAACCCAGTGCCGAGGGTTCGAGTATCGGAATGTCCAAGGTGGAGAGCCGGGCGCAGCTTCAGCAGGCCTGGGAAACCGCGCGGGGTTTCGATGCCCGGGTGCTGGCAGAGCGCTGGATCGTGGGAGCGGAATATACCGCCTCGATTCTCGGTGAGCAGATGCTGCCGCTGATCCGTCTGGAGACGCCGCACCAGTTTTACGATTACGAAGCCAAGTATTCCGCAGATACCACCCGCTATCACTGTCCCTGCGGTTTGCCGGAAGAACGGGAAGCGGAACTGCAGAAATTGTGTCGTGAGGCGTTCGATGCGGTAGGCGCCAGCGGCTGGGGACGTGTCGACCTGATGCTCGACAGCGAAGGTCGACCTTCGCTGATCGAGGTCAACACCCAGCCTGGCATGACTGATCACAGCTTGGTGCCGATGGCGGCCAAGACAGCGGGCATCGGTTTCGATGAACTGGTGATGCGGATTCTGGCAACCAGTCTGAACAGCGAGTCGGTCGCATGAGTCGGGCGCGATCCTCCCGTCAGGTACCCGAGTCGCCGTCCCTGGTGAAAAGGATAAAGGACTGGGCTGTGCCGGTAACACTGGTGCTGGTTGTGATGAGCCTGCTCCTGTGGGGACGGGTGCAGTTACAGAATCCGGAAGTGATGTCCGTGCGCAGAGTGCAGGTCGACGGTGAGATGCACTACCTGCAGCGCACGAATCTCGAACAGGTGGTGGCCCAGGCGGTGAACGGCAACTTCTTCACCCTGGATCTGCTGCATATGAGAAAGCGCATTGAGCGGTTGCCCTGGGTGGCCAGTGTCAGTGTCCGGCGGGTCTGGCCCGATACCCTGAGGGTGCGGGTTACGGAACGGGTGCCCCTGGCTTACTGGGGTAAGGATGCGATGGTCAGCCGCCAAGGGGTGGTGTTCCGGCCCCAGCAATTGCCTCGCCTGGAGGGACTCGCAACCCTGGAAGGCGAAGCTCAGCATGCCAAGGCCATCACCCAGGATTATCAGCACATGGATACGCTGCTGCAGACCGTCGGGATGCGCGTCAGCCGGCTGCGGGTGGATGCCCGGCAGGCCTGGCGCATCGAGACGGACAACGGATTAACGGTGCAGTTGGGTCGGCGAGATGTGTTGCCGAGGCTGACCCGCTTTGTGCAGTTGTATCCCTCCCTGATGAGTCAGGAGACGGAGCGGCGACCGGAGACCGTGGACTTGCGCTACAGCAACGGATTCGCCGTCCACTGGGAGGCGCTGCCCGCTTCCGACGAACAGGATCAGGCGGGTCTCTACCAGGAATACGGTGAAGTGAGCAGGACTCTGAAATATTGGAATCAGACCAGGACTACAAGCGAAAGACGCGGGTAGGAGTAATGACGAAACGAAGTGAGAAAAATCTGATCATCGGCTTGGATATCGGTACCTCCAAGGTGGTCGCGATCGTCGGTGAGATCAAACCGGACAACAGTATCGAGATCATCGGTATCGGTTCCCACCCATCCCGGGGACTGAAGAAGGGGGTGGTGGTGAATATCGAATCCACGGTGCAGTCGATACAGCGCGCCGTGGAGGAAGCCGAATTGATGGCCGGGTGTGAGATCCATTCCGTCTACGCAGGTATCGCGGGCAGCCATATCCGCAGTCTCAACTCCCACGGCATCGTGGCGATCAAGGACAAGGAGGTCAGCCAGAGTGACGTGGAGCGGGTGATCGATGCCGCCCGCGCGGTGGCGATACCCGCAGATCAGAAGATCCTGCACATCCTGCCCCAGGAATTCATCATCGACGAGCAGGAGGGGATCCGCGATCCGGTAGGTATGTCCGGGGTGCGGCTGGAGGCCCGGGTGCACATGGTCACCGGTGCGGTCAGCGCGGCGCAGAACATCGTCAAATGCGTACGCCGTTGCGGCCTGGAGGCCGATGACCTGATCCTCGAACAGCTGGCCTCGAGTTATTCCGTGCTCAGTGACGACGAAAAGGAACTGGGTGTATGCCTGGTCGATATCGGTGGCGGCACCACCGACATCGCGGTGTTCACCGGCGGCGCGATCCGCCATACCGCGGTGATTCCGATCGCCGGGGATCAGGTCACCAACGACATCGCGGTGGCCCTTCGCACCCCCACCCAGCACGCCGAAGAGATCAAGATCAAATACGCCTGCGCGTTGACCCAGCTGGCCACCAGTGATGAAACCATCGAAGTGCCCAGTATCGGCGAACGTCCGCCGCGCAGGCTGTCGCGTCAAACCCTCGCCGAGGTGGTGGAACCCCGCTACGAGGAGTTGATGACCCTGATTCAGGCCGAATTGCGACGCAGCGGCTTTGAAGACGTGATTGCCGGGGGCGTGGTGCTCACCGGTGGCAGTTCGAAGATGGAAGGTGTGGTGGATTTGGCGGAAGAGGTGTTTCACATGCCGGTACGGCTGGGTGTCCCCCGGTATGTCACCGGACTTGCGGATGTGGTGCGTAATCCCATCTATGCAACCGGGGTGGGACTGCTTTTGTTCGGTCAGAACAACCGGACGCAAGGCGGCAGGGAGCTGGCCAATGAGGGTGGATTGAAGGCGATCTGGGACCGCATGAAACATTGGTTCCAGGGCAATTTTTAACAATTTATAGACATCTGTCAGGCGCAACAGACTCGGAGGTAGAATATGTTCGAATTAATGGATACACACAGTCAGAATGCTGTGATCAAGGTTATCGGTGTCGGCGGTGGCGGCGGCAACGCGGTCAACCACATGCTCACCGCTGAAATCGATGGCGTGGATTTTATCTGTGCCAACACCGATGCCCAGGCACTGCGCAGCAGTGAGGTGCGGACCCTGCTGCAGCTCGGTTCCGACATCACCAAGGGGCTGGGGGCCGGGACCAATCCGGATATCGGTCGTCAGGCCGCGCTGGAGGACCGGGAGCGTCTCGAGGATGCCTTGAGCGGAGCGGATATGGTGTTCATCACCGCGGGCATGGGCGGTGGCACCGGTACCGGGGCCGCACCGGTGGTGGCGCAGGTTGCCAAGGAACTGGGGATTCTCACCGTGGCGGTGGTCACCAAGCCTTTCGGTTTCGAAGGTGGCAAGCGGGTGAAAAACGCCGAACACGGCATGGCGGAACTGGGCAAGCATGTGGACTCCCTGATCACCATTCCCAACGAGAAGCTGTTGGCGGTGCTGGGCAAGGAGATGAGTCTGCTGAACGCCTTCAAGGTGGCAAATGACGTGTTGCTGCATGCGGTACAGGGTATCGCCGAACTGATCACCCGCCCCGGTTTGATCAACGTGGACTTTGCGGACGTCAAGACCGTTATGTCGGAGATGGGTGCGGCAATGATGGGTTCCGGCGAGGCGTCCGGTGACAATCGTGCCCGCGAAGCCGCGGAACGGGCGATTCGCAGTCCGCTGCTGGAAGACATGAATCTGGCAGGGGCCAAGGGCATCCTGGTCAACATCACCGCCGGTCTGAACCTGGCGATCGGCGAGTTCGATGAGATCGGCACCACAGTGCGTGAGTTTGCCGATGAGGACGCCACGGTGGTGATCGGCACGGTTATCGATCCCGATATGGGCAACGACATGCGGGTGACCGTGGTCGCCACGGGACTCGGTGAACGGGTCAAAGCGGAACTGCCGAAGGCTCCCAAAGTCGAAGAACTCAAGCCCGTCAAGTTGGTCGAGAGCGAGGATCCTCAAAAGATGCCTGATGACTACCGCGAACTGGATCGGCCCACCGTGCTGAGAAACAGTCAGCACGGTCGCGCCGCTGCGGCGGCCACGGCGGACGGAAATCTGGACTATCTGGACATCCCGGCGTTTTTACGCCGTCAGGCAGATTAGTGTAGAATCCGGACAGTTACAGTGTGATGACACATTTTGGTAGCTTGTTTGAGCGGGTTGGTGGTACAACTATTCCTTAAGTTGATCCGCCTGTGATAGCATGCGCGCCTTTTTGTGAGGCTGTTACGGCCAGATTCAGTATGGGGGCTGCGAGTCGATGATTTGGCAACGTACGTTGAAGAACGTCATACGCGCCACAGGAGTGGGGCTGCACACGGGTGAGAAGGTTTATCTCACCCTGCGACCTGCAGCACCGGATACAGGAATTATATTCCGACGCGTCGACCTGGATCCCCCGGTTGAAATACGGGCCTGCGCCGAAAATGTGGGTGACACCCGCCTCTCCAGCACCCTGGTGCATGATGGCGTGCGGGTCTCCACCGTCGAGCATCTGCTGTCGGCCTTTGCCGGTCTGGGTATCGACAATGCCTATGTGGATGTGAGCGCTGCCGAAGTGCCGATCATGGACGGGAGTGCCGGGCCTTTCGTGTTTCTGCTCCAGTCCGCAGGTGTGGAGGAGCAGAACAAGGCCAAACGCTTCATTCGGATCAAGCGTAAGGTCGAGGTCAAGGAGGGTGACAAATGCGCCAGTTTCGAGCCCTTCGATGGTTTCAAGGTCTCCTTCTCTATCGACTTCGATCATCCCGCCTTCAAGGAACGTTTCCAGTACGCCACGGTTGACTTCTCGTCTACCTCCTTTGTCAGAGAGGTGAGCCGTGCGCGTACCTTCGGTTTCCTGCGTGATATCGAAATGCTGAGACAAAAGGAACTTGCCCTGGGCGGCAGTATGGACAATGCGGTGGTGGTGGATGATTATCGGGTGATGAACGCGGATGGTCTGCGTTATGAGGATGAGTTCGTCAAGCACAAGATCCTCGACGCCATCGGTGACCTGTATCTCCTGGGCCACAGCCTGATCGGTGCATTCAGTGGCCACAAATCGGGTCACGCACTCAATAATCGCCTGCTGCGGGAGCTGATCAGCCAGGAGGATGCCTGGGAAGAGATCACCTTCGATGAGCCGGAGGATGCCCCCATCTCTTATATGAAACCGGCCCACCTGACCGTTTCCTGAAGCCGGCCGTATCACAACAAACTTCCATTTCGACCATCCTCCACCCGCAACCGGGAGGAGGATGGTTTGAACCCGTATTGAAACGCCCGTCTGGCGTGTCGTTGTCTTGCCGAAGCCACCTAATCCCGGGACACATGCCGGCTCAATCTCAGCAAGGCCTGTTTCAAACCCTCATCCGCAAGGGTCTCCGCGGTCAAACGCAGGGATTCGCTGCTATGTTCACTCATCGGTTCTGCATGTCGTCCGGATGCTTGCCTGACAGCCAGGGCCGCGGGTGAGATTCGAACTTCCACCCGGGTCACCGGAATGGCTCTGGCTGCCAGGGTACGTTGCAGTTGCGGCGCCATGTAGCGCAGGCGGCTGGCCCAGGCGGGGGATTCCGCAAACAGGGTCAGACATCCGTTGTGCATCACGGCAGCCTTTACCTGCTGATCCACAGGAGCAGTGAGTGACGCCCGTACGTGTTCCAGCAGTGCTTCGTATTGCGCCAGACGCTGCCCCAGCTTGCGAAGATGGCTGCGTTTGTTCAGTTCATCGTTGAGGCGGTGCATGGCAGTTATCAGGAATGGTGTAAACGGGTGGTCAGGTACACCTGATCAAGTTCTGAAATTGCGCTTATCGCCGGCGTGCGTTCTGCCGGGATTGATGCCAATTGACCGAATATCCGGCATCGACGCCGAAGACACTACAGAATTTAAGAATAAAAAAACATCACATTTTTTTAGAAAATGGTAAAGTTCGGAGGTTTTTGAACGAATTAAGTGTATATACGGTCCGGTGAGCGGTAGATTAATAGTATGATATTCATATACTTACGTGGATATAGTCATGATCGCGGGTATGCGGCTTCCAGGCTGGGAATCTCCCTGTTCGTCGGACTTGCTCTTCTGTTCGGTCTGGCCATGCTCTGGGTGGGTTACCGCATGGGTGTCAGTGACACCGAGTTCCCGGAACACCAGTTGGTCAGCAGTCTGAAACGGACCTTCCAGCAGGAGCGGATGATGCTCGAGGATGTCAGGCAGGACACCCAGAGTGGTATCGATGCGCTGGCGATCCGGGTGGGACAACTTCAGTCACAACTGCTGCGCCTGGATGCCCTGGGTGAACGTCTGGTGGACATAGGCGGGCTGGACAAGGGTGAGTTCAGCTTTGATATCGCGCCCGCACTGGGTGGTCCCGAGGCGGTGCAGACCCTCGACGAACCCTCCGCATTACCGGATCTGCTGCATGAGATGGATCAGTTGGATGCAATGATCGAGAATCGTCAGCAGCAACTGGCGCTGGTGGAAGACCTGATCATGAACTCGAATCTCGAGGATGCGGTGCACCCCACCGGGCGACCGGTCACCAAAGGTTGGATCTCCTCCTACTTCGGCATGCGCAATGACCCCTTTACCGGTAAACGCACCATGCACAAAGGCATGGATTTCGCGGCTAAGGAAGGCTCAGAGGTGGTTGCGGTCGCCTCCGGTGTGGTTACCTGGGCAGGTGAGCGCAGCGGTTACGGTGAGCTGGTCGAAATCAATCACGGCAAGGGATATGTGACCCGATACGGTCACAACAAGGAGGTCCTGGTCGAAATCGGTGACCGGGTAAAGCAGGGCGAGGTGATCGCCAGCATGGGTTCCACCGGACGATCCACCGGACCTCATGTGCACTTCGAGGTGGTGCGAAACGGCAAGATTGTCGATCCGACCAAATATATCCTCAACAAACGCAACCAAGGCTGACCCAATCGTTGATCCAACGGAACCGATGCCCGCCGGGTCTCTCTAAAAGATACCTCCAGCCCGCCCAAGCCGGCATTTCCTTCGATGTATACGAAGAAGGCGCTGGCGACACCATAAACTGCGATACCATCCTTTAGCAGTGTCCCCGCATGCTGTATTATCGCAAACGTTTCGCTGTTTGACGGAAACCCCGATTCATGGTTAGTAATATCTTTAAAAAGATCTTCGGCAGCCGCAATGAGCGACTGATCAAGCGAATGGCCAAAAAGGTCAACCAGATTTCAGCCTTCGAGGCGGATCTGGAGAAGCTCTCGGATGAGGCGCTGACGCAGAAAACCGCTGATTTCCGTGCCCGGCTCGAGGCTGGAGAATCCCTGGACAGTCTGATGAACGAGGCCTTTGCGGTGGTCCGCGAAGCGGGGCGTCGGGTCATGCAGATGCGTCATTTCGATGTGCAGTTGATCGGCGGTATGGTGCTGCATGACGGAAAAATTTCCGAGATGCGCACCGGTGAGGGTAAGACCCTGGTGGCGACCCTGGCAGCCTACCTGAATGCGCTGCCGGCTCGCGGGGTGCACGTGGTCACGGTGAATGATTACCTGGCCCGGCGTGATGCGTCATGGATGGGGCGGCTGTACCACTTTCTGGGCCTGACCACGGGGGTAATCAACTCCTCAGGCGGTATGGGACCGGACAACGCATCTTACCTGTACGACCCGGAATATGATGGCAAATCAGGAGGATACCTTCACCTGCGGCCGGTTACCCGGCGTGATGCCTATGCCGCGGACATCACCTACGGCACGAATAACGAATACGGCTTCGACTATCTGCGTGACAACATGGCATTCAGCGCGGATCAGCGGGTGCAGCGTCCCCCATTTTACGCCATCGTGGACGAGGTCGACTCGATCCTGATCGACGAGGCGCGTACCCCGTTGATCATCTCCGGACCGTCGGACGACTCTTCCGAACTCTACATGAAGGTTAACGAGATCATCCCTCGCCTGACCCGTCAGGATCCCATCAACAATGAAGAGGGTAAGCCGGACTTCGGGCCGGGTGACTACTCCGTGGATGAGAAGGCGCGCCAGGTCTATTTCAGTGAAGAGGGTCATCAGCACCTCGAAGAGATGCTCACCGAAGCGGGTCAGCTGGGCGAGGGTGAGAGTCTCTATGATTCCGCCAACATCATTCTCATGCATCACGCCAACGCGGCGCTGCGCGCCCATGCCCTGTTCCAGCGCAATGTGGACTACATCGTCAAGGACGACCAGATCGTCATCGTCGATGAATTCACCGGACGCACCATGCCGGGACGCCGTTGGTCCGATGGTCAGCACCAGGCGGTGGAAGCCAAGGAGGGGGTGAAGATCCAGAGCGAAAACCAGACCCTCGCTTCGATCACCTTCCAGAACTATTTCCGGCTCTACAACAAGCTGGCCGGTATGACCGGTACCGCGGACACCGAGGCGTTCGAATTCCAGCAGATCTATGGTCTGGAGGTCGTGGTCATCCCCACCAATCGACCCATGATTCGCAAGGACATGGGGGATCTGGTCTACCTCACCCAGGAAGAGAAATACGAGGCGATTCTGGAAGATGTCCAGGATTGTGTGAAGCGGGGACAACCGGTTCTGGTGGGTACCGCCTCCATCGAAAGCTCGGAACTGGTCTCCAATCTGCTCAACAAGCATCGCGTGGAGCACAAGGTGCTGAACGCCAAGCATCATGAACAGGAAGCGGTGATCGTCGCCCAGGCCGGTCGGCCGGGTGCGGTAACCATCGCCACCAACATGGCCGGTCGTGGTACCGACATCGTGCTGGGCGGCAATCTGGAAACCGAGATCGAAGCACTCGGGGAAAATCCGGACGAAGCGGCGATTGCCAAGACCCGTGAGGTTTGGCAGCAGCGCCATCGACAGGTACTGGATGCGGGCGGCCTGCACGTGATCGGTACCGAACGTCACGAGTCCCGGCGTATCGACAATCAGTTGCGCGGTCGTTCCGGGCGGCAGGGTGACCCGGGTTCAAGCCGCTTCTATCTCTCCCTGCAGGACAACCTGATGCGTATCTTCGCCTCCGAGAAGGTGGGGAATCTGATGCAGAAGCTCGGGATGGAGCGGGGCGAGGCGATCGAGCATCCCTGGGTGTCCCGGGCCATTGAGAACGCCCAGCGCAAGGTCGAGGGGCGCAACTTCGATATCCGCAAGCAGTTGCTGGAATACGACGATGTGGCCAACGATCAGCGTAAAGTGGTCTACGAGCAACGCAATGAGTTGATGGATTCCGAGGATATCTCCGGTTCCATCCATGCCCTGCGCGAAGACGTGCTGGATGAGGTGTTTCATGCACACATACCCCGCGAGAGCATCGAAGAGCAGTGGGATGTACCCGGTCTGAGTGAAGCTCTGGTAGAGAGCTTTGGCGGCGACTGGCCCATTCAACAGTGGCTGGATGAAGACAGCGATCTGCACGAAGAGACGCTCAAGGAAAAGATCCTGGGAATTCTGGTCAGCGGCTATGAGGCGAAGGAGACGCTTGTAGGCGCCGAGAACATGCGTCAGTTCGAGAAGGCGATGATGCTGCAGACCCTGGACAGTCATTGGAAGGAACATCTGGCCGCCATGGATTACCTCCGTCAGGGTATCCACTTGCGCGGATATGCACAGAAAAACCCGAAACAGGAGTACAAGCGCGAAGCCTTCGCCATGTTCTCCAACATGCTCGACAGCATCAAACGCGAGGTCGTTGTGCTGCTCTCCAAGGTACAGGTGCAGATGCCCGAGGAACTGGCGCGCCAGGAGCAACGCAGCCGGGTCGATGAATTCGAATTCAAGCACGAGGCCTTCGAGGGGCTTCCGGAGGAGAGCCAGGTCGCAGCGGAGGCTCCCGAGGCGGGGGATGAAGCGGCTCACCAGCCGTTTGTCCGGGATGGCCGCAAGGTGGGACGCAACGAACCCTGTCCCTGCGGTTCGGGTAAGAAATACAAGCAGTGCCATGGGCGTTTGAGCTGAGATGACTGGGTCCGCCTACCGAGTACCCGGGGTTAGGTTGGGTACTGCCGCAGCCGGCATCAAGTACGCCAACCGCAATGATCTGCTGCTGATCGAAATGGCTGAGACCAGCCAGTGTGCCGCAGTGTTCACCCGCAATGCCTTCTGCGCGGCGCCCGTGCAGCTGGCGCGACAGCATCTGCAGCAGGGTCGGCCGCGTTTCCTCATGATCAATTCGGGTAATGCCAATGCAGGCAGCGGTCAGCAGGGGCTGGAGAACGCTCTCAAGACCTGCCAGGCACTGGCCGAGACCGCGGCATGCCGCGGAGCGCAGGTACTGCCTTTTTCCACCGGTGTGATCGGCGAACCCCTGCCCTGGGAAAAGATCAATGCTGCCCTGCCCAAGGCGTTGCAGAATCTCAGCGAGGATGGCTGGGAACCTGCCTCGAGGGCGATCATGACCACCGACACCCGGCCCAAACTGTTCACCCGGCAATTCGAGGTGGAAGGGGGCGAGGTGCGGGTGACCGGCATGGCCAAGGGCTCCGGAATGATCCGGCCCGACATGGCCACCATGTTGGCCTATCTGGCCACCGACCTGGCGGTTGATCGAGGTCTTTTGCAATCGATCCTCGAACAGGCGGTCAAGCCCTCATTCAACAGCATCACGGTGGATGGGGACACCTCCACCAATGACGCCTGTGTGCTGATTGCCAGTGGGGTTTCCCCCCTCGCTCCCCTGAACGATCCCAGCGCACCGGCGTATGCCCCCTTCGTCCAGGCCGTTCAGGAGGTCTGCATGGCTCTGGCCCGTGAGATCGTGTCCGATGGGGAGGGAGCGACCAAACTGGTTGAGGTAGTGGTTGAAGGCGCGGCGAACGAGCAGGAGGCCCGGGACGTGGTCTATACCATCGCCCATTCACCCCTGGTGAAGACGGCGCTGTTCGCCTCCGATCCGAACTGGGGGCGTATTCTTGCGGCGGTCGGTCGTGCCGGTGTCAAGGATCTGGATATCGAGCATGTGGCGATCTGGCTGGATGATGTATGCATCGTCGAGCAGGGGGGGAGGGCTGCCGGTTACACCGAAGAGGCCGGGCAGTCCGTAATGCAACAGAACGAATTCACCATCCGTGTGGGACTTGGACGGGGCGAGGCTCAAACCCGGGTTCTGACCTGCGATTTCTCCTACGATTACGTCAAGATCAACGCGGAATACCGTACCTGATCTGAACCGGCCGGCTTGAGCGAATCCTGCGATATACGGGCTGAAAACATGCGCTGGACAGCATGCTGATCCACGTGTCCGCTGCCGCCATCTTCGATGCTGAAGGCCGTGTGCTGGTCAGTCAGCGTGCGGCCAACACCCACCAGGGTGGGTATTGGGAGTTTCCCGGCGGGAAGCTCGAGCCCGGTGAAACCCCTCAGCAGGCATTGGCCAGGGAGCTTTCCGAGGAGCTGGCGATCCGCATTCAGGACTGCCGACCGTTGATCCGGGTGCGGCACGATTATGGAGACCGCCAGGTACTGATCGATTTCTTCCGCGTGCATGAATATCAGGGGGAGGTACGAGGCGTTGAGGTTCAACCGCTGCGCTGGGTGTTGCCCGAGACGATGCGTGCGGAGGATTTTCCAGCGGCCGACCGACCGGTCATTAGCGCACTTCAGCTGCCGCAAAACTACCTGATTACCGGAGAACACCCCTCGGATTCGGAGCAATTTCTCCAGCACCTCGATCATCTGCTGAATCGGGGTGTGCGACTCGTACAATTGCGCGCCCACGGCCTGTCGGACAGGAATTATGCGCAACGTCTGTCGGCGTGCCAAACCCTGTGTCGTGCGCATGGGGCAATCCTGCTCGTGAATCGTCTGCGGGACGTGGTTCGTTGGCAGGGGCAGGGGGACGGAATACACCTGGGTTCTCTTCAGCTGATGGCCCAGAGTCAACGCCCCCCGGGTTCGGGTTGGGTTGGCGCCTCCTGTCATACCCCCGAGGAACTGGGACATGCCGATGCCCTGGGTCTGGACTATGCCCTGTTGTCACCCGTTCAGCCGACCTTGAGCCATCCCGGGGCACGGGTCCTGGGTTGGTCCCGGTTTGCCGAGTGGGTGGATCAGGTGAATCTGCCGGTATTTGCCCTGGGCGGGGTGAATGGGGAAGATCTGGCCCGGGCCTGTGAAGCCGGGGCTCAGGGTATTGCCGGCATCAGGGCCTTCTGGAGCCCTGAGAACGCGTAACCGGCTTTTCGTCGACCGTTACCGGTCGGCAATCGGGGTATGTCCGCTCAATCGTTGAAACCGTAGTTGTCGATGACGTGCTGGATGGTTTCGATCTTTTCCTCGGAGGTTTCGACGAATTCGAAGCCGGAGTCGTAGAAGGCGGTGTTGATATCCCGGTCGCTCCAGCGGCAGATCGCCTTGAAGCTGAGGTATTTACCCTCACCTTCACTGTCCGGAAGGTGGATCTTGAGGTTCAACTCCTGGCCTGTGGGAATCGCCTTTTCGCCAATCAGCATCATCCCCCGTGAATTGATGTCCACCACCTGTCCCAGGGGCAGGTTGTTCTCCACTTGCCATATCCGCAGGTAATAGATCAGGTGGCGGCGTTTGATGGTGCGCCGGTCTTCCGGCTTGATGCTGTGCTGCAGGCTGTGTTCGCCCGGTCTTTTGATATACATCTCGGATACCCTTCAGTAGGATGGAATGGCAAGGCTCATTCCCATTTGCATGTAATGATAGTGGTTCGGATCCGGACCCACAAATACCTTGGGATTGAAAACCCTAGGCTTTTTTGAACAGCTTTTCACGGTGATCCGACTGGCTGGGAATTCGCTTCGGAAACCGGGGGTTATCGTCCCATTATTGGCTCTGGAATTTGTCATGAACATCGCTGGCGCGGGCCCGTTCAAGCAGCCTCGTGTGATCCAGATGCCAGTATGATTGCGAATTGGTGTTTCACAATGGCGACAAATGTCATACATTTAGACGATTTGATGTCCGCATAAAGGTCCACTAGGGCTCTACCGACTGTCCACAGCCTGGATACCCCAGATCAGGACCTCATCGGAGCAGTTGAAAGGTACGCGGTATTCCTCACATGAGTGCCAAACAGTAATGTCACACGTGACGGGTTCAGGGACAGATGACGCACCTGGGGGTTGATGGCAGTAACCTAGGGTTTTTCGTCCACCGCCATAGCGGTAACCCGTGACCCGGCAAGGAGTTGCTCTGTCTTACATTTCAGGATGACATGCTATGGTTAGGAAAATCTTCGACAAGGAGTTGCTCTCCAACTCGGAGTATCAACAGGCCTTGTTACGTTTGGCGGTTTGGCTGTTCTGCTGCCTGTCCATGTGGTTTGCCATCCAGACAGAATATTACGCCGTTGATTTCCCCCTTCTGGTTACCCTCTATGCCTGGTATTTCACCTTTTTCATCGTCTTGCTGGTCAACGTGGCGATCTGGCCCAGCCTGCCGCACCGCATCTATCTCACACTGATCATCGATATCAGCGCCACCAGCCTGGCGATCTACCTGACATCCGATGCCTTCAGCCCCTTCTACCTGATCTATCACTGGATCTATATTTCCTACGGGATCAGGTACGGAGCGAGAACACTGCTGCTATCCATGTCACTGAGTTTCTGCTCCTACGCTCTGGTCATCTATAGCCTGCAACAGTGGCAGAGCCAGTTTTTCGAGTCGTTTCTGTTCCTGTTTCTGCTGATCATCGTACCGGTGTACCAGTACACCCTGTTGCGCCAACTGCATTACGCGAAGCGGGAGGCGATGCTGGCGAAACAGGCCCGTGGGGACTTTCTCGCGACCATGACACACGAATTGAGGACCCCGTTGATCGGTGTCATGGGTATGGCCAGGTTGTTGCAGAACACCCCTCTGGATGCCGAGCAGAAAGAGTATGTACACGCGATAAATGCCTCAGCCAGGCTGCTGCGTTCGATGATCAGCGATGTGCTGGACCTGTCGAAAATCGATGCCAACAAACTGGAATTGACCTCGGAATGGTTCGATGTGTACGAGATGGTCAAGAACATCACCTCAACCCTGGCCCCGGAAGTTCAGGAGAAACATCTGGAGATGTACTGTTACATCGATCCAGAGGTGCCATTGAAGCTGCGCGGCGACAAGCTGAGAATTTCCCAGATTCTCTTCAACATGCTGGGCAATGCGATCAAACTCACCGAAAAGGGTTATGTGTGCCTGCGTATCCAGTACGACGAAGAAGCGCCCCAGGCGTCGGAGCGATTTATCCTGTTCGAGGTTGAAGACAGTGGCATCGGTATCGAGACCGATAAATTGTCGGATATTTTCGACAACTTCTGGCAGGCAGAGGATGGACATTCCCGCAGGCGTTTCGAAGGTACCGGTTTGGGTACTTCAGTGATCCGGGATCTGACCCGCCTGATGAAAGGCCGGGTGGATGTAAGCAGCGAATTGGGGCAGGGCAGCGTGTTCAGTGTGCGCCTGCCCCTGTTGCCAAAATTGGGTGATTGGGACGGTCAAAGTGGCGCCCAATCCCTGAAGCAGCATTTTCCTCAGATTCGTGACAAGCGGGTGTTGATTTATGAGAGCGACCCCATCGCTTTGCAGCAGCATCTGCAAATGGTCGATGAGCTGGGTATGCACGGGGCAAGTGCGCGGGATCTGGAACAGTTTGGCGAACGACTGCCGGCGGAGACGGATCTGGTGCTGGTCTGCGACTCTCTGTCGGACGGAGCGGTGCGACAGGTGATCCGAAACGTGCGTGCATTCAAACCCGGGATCCCTCTGGTATTGGCGGGTTACCGTTCCCAGACCCTCGATTACGCCTCGTTCAATACTCCGGTTCTGATCAAACCTTTTCTACCGGACGAACTCGCCAAAGCGATCACCGACCTGTTGGTCTCGCACCAGGATCAGCAGCTCGATCCGGGAAAACCGCAGATTGCACAGGAAATGTTCAAATCCCTGCGCCCGATGAACGTCCTGCTGGCCGAGGATAACGTGATTGCCGCCAAGGTGCTGTCGACCCTTCTCAAGCAACGGGGTCATCAGGTCAAGGTCGCCCGGGATGGCCGCGAGGCCTTGCAGGCAGTCAGTGAAACAGACTACGAATTGGCCTTTGTCGATCTGTGCATGCCCCACGTGGATGGTATCGAGTTCACCCGTCGCTACCGACAACTGGAGGAAAAGGCACGCTACATGCCGATCTATGCGCTGACCGCGAACAGTAAGGAAGAGATGATGGATCTGTGCATCCGCGCGGGGATGGATGGTTTCCTGGCCAAACCGGTGGAACCGGAACTGCTCGATTCGATCATCGAACGCTGTGTCGGGGGACGTTTTGGGCCAGACCAATTGAGCCCTGTACCAGGGTGATTTTGTTAGTTTTGAGTTGTAAGTTTTGAGTTTTAAGTTGATGTGTTCGCTGCGCTCACGGTTATTTTGTATCTCGTTCCCACGCTCTGCGTGGGAATGCCTATGGATATTACGACGTATCGCCCAAACCTGTTAGGCATGCGCAAGCCCGGGTCTGCATTCCCACGCAGAGCGTGGGAACGCGATAACCGTGAGCGCAGCGAACTCATCAACTAAAAATTCATAACTCAAAACTTAAAATTCGCATTCAGCGCCTGCCAGATCCTGGTCGTGGGTTCCGCCTGATTCATGGTGTAGAAATGCAGTCCGGGTGCGCCGCCTGACAAGAGTCGCTCGCACAACGCGGTGACGACCTCGGTGCCGAAACTGCGGATCGACTCCAGGTCTTCACCATAGCCTTCCAGCCGCTTACGAATCCAACTGGGAATTTCCGCGCCACAGGCATCGGAGAAACGTCCCAGCTGGAGTGAATTGGTAATCGGCATGACACCCGGTACGATGGGGATGTCGATCTGCAGGCGCTGGCAATCGTCAAGAAAGCGGAAATAGGCGTCCGCATTGTAGAAGTACTGGGTGATGGCGCTATTGGCGCCGGCTTCGACCTTGTTCTTGAAATGTTTGAGGTCCTGTTTCGGACTGCTCGATTGGGGATGAAACTCCGGGTAGGCCGCCACCTCGATATGAAAATGCTCGCCAAAGTGCTCCCGGATCAGGCTCACCAACTGGTTGGCGTGGTTGAGTTCACCCAGGTCCCCCAAGCCGATGCCTGACGGCAGATCACCGCGCAGAGCCACCAGCCGATGCAGTCCCATGTCCCGGTAGCGCTCCAGGATCTGCAGGATCTCTTCCCGATCGGCTCCGATACAGGAGAGATGCGGGGCGGTATCGATCCGCTGATCCGACAACCAGTCCACCGTCTCAAAGGTGCGTTGCTGAGTCGAGCCGCCCGCCCCGTAGGTGACGGAGAAGAAGGCGGGTTTGAGGGTATTGAGTTTTTCCACATTCGCTTTGAGTTTGTCGAAACCCTGGGCGGTCTTGGGTGGAAACAGTTCGAAGCTGAAAAGCTGCTCTGTTGTGTCCGATGTGTTCATGAGGGGAAATCGCTGGGGGCAGATGGTGGGTAAACCGCCCCGGCCGGGCAGAGCAGGCCGGGGACGTCTGACTCAGTAACGGTAATGGTCCGGCTTGTAAGGGCCATCCACCGGCACACCGATGTACTCAGCCTGTTCCGGGCTCAGCGTGGTCAGATGTGCGCCGATCTTCGCAAGATGGAGTCGGGCCACCTCTTCGTCGAGTTTCTTCGGCAACACGTAGACCCGATTTTCATAGGCCTCGGAGTTGGTGAAGAACTCGATCTGGGCCAGCACCTGGTTGGAAAACGAGTTGGACATGACAAAGCTGGGATGGCCGGTGGCACAGCCAAGGTTCACCAGGCGTCCCTCCGCCAGCAGGATGATGCGTTTGCCGTCCGGGAAGATCACGTGATGAACCTGGGGCTTGATCTCCTCCCAGGGATACTGGCGGATACCGGCAATGTCGATCTCGTTGTCGAAGTGGCCGATGTTGCAGACGATGGCCTGATCCTTCATCGCCGCCATGTGATCATGGGTGATGATCTTCAGGTTGCCGGTGGTGGTGACGAAGATGTCGCCAAGTGGCGCGGACTCCTCCATGGTGACGACCCGGTAGCCCTCCATCGCGGCCTGCAGGGCGCAGATCGGGTCGATTTCGGTGATCATCACGGTGGCGCCGAGACCCCGCAGTGACTGGGCGCATCCCTTACCCACATCACCGTAACCGGCCACGATGGCGATCTTGCCGGCGATCATCACGTCAGTCGCGCGTTTGATACCGTCCACCAGAGATTCCCGGCAACCGTAGAGGTTGTCGAATTTCGATTTGGTGACCGAGTCGTTGACGTTCATCGCGGGGAACAGCAGGGTGCCCTGTTCCATCATCTGGTAGAGCCGGTGCACCCCGGTGGTGGTCTCCTCGGTAACACCTTTGATCGATTCCGCGATACGGTGATAGCGCTGTGGATCCTCTTCCAGGCTGCGGCGCAATACGCCAAGGATGACCTGCCACTCTTCCGGGTCGTTGGCCTTTGGCTCCGGGACGGCGCCGGCGTCGGCATATTCAACGCCTTTGTGAACCAGCAGGGTGGCATCACCGCCATCGTCGAGAATCATGTTGGGCTGGCCGCCGTCGGGCCAGTTCAGGACCTGCTCGGTGCACCACCAGTACTCCTCCAGGGATTCTCCCTTCCACGCATACACAGGGATGCCCTGAGCGGCGATCGCCGCAGCGGCATGGTCCTGGGTGGAAAAGATGTTGCAGGAGCACCAGCGAACCTGGGCACCCAGGGCGACCAGGGTTTCGATCAAAACCGCGGTCTGAATGGTCATGTGCAGGGAACCGGTGATGCGGGCGCCCTTGAGCGGCTGCTCCGGGGCGTACTTGTCGCGGATCGCCATCAGGCCGGGCATCTCGGTTTCGGCGATGGCGATCTCCCGGCGACCGAAGTCCGCCAGGGCGATGTCAGCTACTTTGTAGTCGGTAAACTCACTCATGGTAGTCAGCTCCTGAATATCGTGAGTGAGCGCCGTTTGGTCGATCGGTGGGTCTGCCGAGCCTGGCGGATGGTTTCCGTTGCAGCGCTCCTCGGCAAACTTTTTTAGAGTAATTTTTAATTATGAATTTTGAATTGTCGAGTGCGCTTTGCGCACGATTTATTCGAACTGAAGCGCCCGCGGAGCGGGCAACCCCGATTCAAAATTCATGATTCAACATTCAAAATTAAATCTTGGCGTCTTCCCGCAATGCCTCGGCCTTATCGGTCAACTCCCAGGTGAAGCCTTCGTCCTCACGACCGAAGTGGCCATAGGCAGCGGTGTTGCGATACTTGATCCGGTCGGTATTGTAGAGGTCGAGCATCTTGATGATGCCATAGGGACGCAGGTCGAAATGCTCGCGGACCAGTTTCGAGATCGCCTCATCGGGAATCTTTCCGGTACCGAAGGTCTCCACCATGATCGAGGTGGGTTCGGCAACGCCGATCGCGTAGGAGACCTGGATCTCGCAGCGATCGGCCAGGCCCGCGGCGACCACGTTTTTTGCCACGTAACGGCCTGCGTAGGCTGCGGAGCGGTCCACCTTCGAGGGGTCCTTGCCGGAGAAAGCTCCTCCGCCATGACGTGCCGCCCCGCCGTAGGTGTCAACGATGATCTTGCGTCCGGTCAGCCCGCAGTCACCCACGGGTCCGCCAATGACGAAACTGCCGGTGGGGTTGATGTGGATCTTGTCAGCGGGACATTGGTCCAGCCACTGCTTCGGCAGGACGGGTTGTATGATGTTTTCCATCACGGCTTCACGCAGTTCGTCGTAACCGATTTCCGGGTCATGCTGAGTCGACAGCACGACGGCCCCGATACCTACCACCTGACCATCTTCATAGTGCAGGGTGACCTGGCTTTTGGCGTCCGGGCGCAGCCAGGGAAGGATCCCGGACTTGCGAATTTCCGACTGACGCTGAACCAGCCTCTGGGCATAGGTGATGGGCGCCGGCATCAGCACATCGGTTTCATTGGTGGCGTAACCGAACATCATGCCCTGATCACCGGCACCCTGTTCCTCCGGTGCTGAACGGTCAACGCCCTGGGCGATGTTCGCCGACTGCTTGCCGATCAGGGACATGACGGCACAGGTGGAACCGTCGAATCCGACCCGGGAACTGGTGTATCCGATGTCACTGACCACGCCGCGCACCAGTTCATCGAGATCAACCCAGGCCTCTGTCGTGATCTCTCCGGCAACGATGACCGCACCGGTCTTGATCAGGGTTTCACAGGCCACGCGGGCCTTCTCCGGATGGGGGTCTTTTTGCAGGATCGCGTCCAGCATGGCGTCTGAGATCTGATCCGCGACTTTGTCGGGATGACCTTCTGATACGGATTCGGAGGTAAATATGTAGTTTTTAGTCATGGTTCGTTGCAACTGATCTATTAGTACGATGTCCTGCTGGTGGACCGGGTTCGCCCTGCCACCCCCTGCTGTCCCTGGTCCTGGTGAGCCTCGCTGAGGACTGCGCATGACGCCATTGGGGGCCCCGGTGGCGGAACTCCGAGCCCGGAACCGGTTTGGAATCGTGGGGGGATGTCCGAATCCGGACAAAAAACGGATTTTACACATAAGCCGGCTTTTTGCATAATGCCCCACCCCGACTCAATTCAATGTATTGAATGGTACAATAATGGTTTCACTGCAGACCCCCATTTGCGATTTTGGTGTCGCTGCACCGGACTTCGAACTCCCCGGTGTGGATGGCAGGACCTGGTCACTGCGGGAATGCGCCGGTGAAAAGGGATTGCTGGTCATGTTCATCTGCAATCACTGTCCCTACGTCAAGGCCGTGATCGATCGCATTGTCCGGGATACAAGAGAGCTGCGGGACCTGGGTGTCAATTCAGTCGCGATCATGTCCAACGACCCGGCGGAGTATGCCGAGGATTCATTCGACAACATGCGTCGCATTGCGCAGGAAATGCACTTTCCCTTCCCTTATCTTTTTGATGAAAGTCAGGAAGTTGCGAAAGCCTATGGTGCCGTCTGCACGCCCGATTTTTTCGGCTACAACGCAGATTTGGAGCTCCAGTACCGGGGGCGTTTGGATGAGAGTCGCAAAGAGGCGGCGGATCCCAAGGTGCGTCGTGATCTGTTCGAGGCCATGAAACAGATCGCGGAAACCGCCCGGGGACCACGGGATCAGATCCCCAGCATGGGCTGCTCCATTAAGTGGCGGAGTGATTCAACTGATTGATATTTTTGTAATAAGTGGCTTTTCGGATGTCCCATCAAGCCAGCTTATCGGCCTGTAAAGTACACTGCCTTGCCCTGGGCTTGTCGCTTGGGTCAGAATGGCGGACCTTTGCCCATGGGGGCCTTACACATTCGTCCGCAACAGACCATGACGCAGAACGGCACAAGGGGCATTACGGACGCACGCAGCAAGGGGTGATTGCTGCAACTTGATCGGGCGGGATACCGCTCGAAACATCATCCCACAGTTTTTAAATAGATAACCAAGCTTCAAATAATCTAGGAGGGGTCAATGTCCTCACGCAGAGAACTCGCCAATGCCATTCGTGCCCTGAGTATGGATGCGGTGCAAAAAGCCAATTCAGGTCACCCGGGCGCGCCCATGGGTATGGCCGATATCGCAGAGGTGCTTTGGAACAGCCACATGAAACACAATCCGGTGAATCCGGAATGGGCTGATCGCGACCGCTTTGTTCTTTCCAATGGCCACGGTTCGATGCTGATCTATTCCCTGCTGCATCTCACCGGATATGACCTGAGCATGGAAGATCTGAAAAACTTCCGTCAGCTGCATTCCAAGACTCCGGGGCATCCGGAGTACGGCTACGCACCCGGCGTCGAGACCACCACCGGTCCCCTGGGACAGGGCATCACCAACGCAGTGGGCATGGCCCTCGCCGAAAAGACCCTGGCCGCCCAGTTCAACCGTCCTGGTCACGAGATCGTGGATCACAACACCTATGTGTTCCTCGGTGACGGCTGCATGATGGAAGGTATCTCCCACGAGTCCTGTTCCCTGGCGGGCACCCTCGGTCTGGGCAAGTTGATCGCCTTCTGGGATGACAACGGCATCAGTATCGACGGCGAAACCGAACACTGGTTCACCGACGACACTCCGGCCCGCTTCGAGGCCTACGGCTGGCATGTGGTACGCAACGTGGACGGCCACGATGCGGACGCCATCGACCAGGCCATCAAGGCCGCCCAGGCTGAAGGCAGCAAGCCCAGCCTGATCTGCTGCAAGACCACCATCGGTTTTGGTTCGCCCAATCTGGCCGGCAGTCACGACTGTCACGGTGCTCCGCTGGGTGCCGATGAGATTGCTGCGACCCGCGAGCAGCTGGGTTGGACCTATGAGCCTTTCGTGATTCCTGAAACCATCTACCAGGGTTGGGATGCCAAGGATTCCGGAGCTGCCGCCGAGTCCGCCTGGAATGAGAAGTTCAGCGCCTATGAAGCGGCTCACCCGGAACTGGCTGCGGAATTCAAACGCCGCATGGCCGGTGATCTGCCCGCCGATTGGGAGACCGGTGCCGCCCAGTTCATCTCTGAGGTCAATGCCAAGGCGGAATCCCCCGCTACCCGCAAGGCTTCGCAGAACACCCTGAACGGTTTTGGACCCCTGCTGCCCGATTTCCTGGGTGGTTCGGCGGATCTGACCCCGTCCAATCTCACTGCCTGGTCCGGATCGAAATCGATCACTGAAGGTGAGACCGGCGGCAACTACATCTCCTACGGTGTGCGTGAATTCGGCATGTCCGCGATCATGAACGGCGTGGCGCTGCACGGGGGCTTCATTCCTTACGGCGGCACCTTCCTGATGTTCTCGGAATATGCCCGCAACGCCCTGCGCATGGCCGCCCTGATGAAGCTGCGTTCGATCTTTGTCTACACCCATGACTCCATCGGTCTGGGCGAGGACGGACCGACCCATCAGCCGATCGAGCAGATCCCGACCCTGCGCATGATTCCCAACATGGACGTCTGGCGTCCCTGTGACTCGGTTGAAACCGCCGTGTCCTGGAAAGCTGCGGTCGACAAGAAGGAAGGGCCCACCTGCCTGATCTTCTCCCGCCAGAACCTGGCCCACCAGGCCCGTAGCGATGCGCAGATTGCCGATATCGCCAAGGGTGGTTACGTGCTGGTCGATTGTGACGGCACTCCGGACGCGATCGTGATCGCGACCGGTTCCGAGGTCGAAATTGCAGTCAAGGCCGCAGCCGATTCCGGCAAGAAGGTGCGCGTGGTTTCCATGCCCAACAGCAAGCGTTTCGACGAGCAGGATGCCGCCTACCGCGAAGCCGTGCTGCCTTCCTCTGTGACCGCCCGCGTGGCGGTGGAAGCTGCAGTCACCGATGGCTGGTACAAGTACGTCGGGCTCAACGGCAAGGTTGTGGGTATCAACCGTTTCGGCGAGTCGGCGCCTGCCGGTCAACTGTTCAAGGAGTTCGGCTTCACTGCGGAGAATGTCCTCGCTGCGATCAACGAAGTGAGTGCCTGAGACTACCCGCGGGGTGCTGATTGCACCCCGCCCCATGACGAATACAACTCTATATACGTTTAACGGAGAATCGATATGACTATCAAAGTAGGTATCAATGGTTTTGGCCGCATCGGCCGTATGGCGTTCCGTGCCATCGCGAAAGACTTCCCCAACATCGAAGTCGTCGGCATCAACGATCTGCTGGAACCCGACTACCTGGCCTACATGCTGCAATATGATTCCGTACACGGTAACTTCCCGGGCAGCATCTCCGTGGAAGGCAGCAACATGGTGGTCAACGGCAAGAAGATCCGTCTTACCGCCGAGCGCGATCCGGCCAACCTGAAGTGGGACGAGATTGGTGCTGAACTGGTCATCGAGTGCACCGGCTTCTTCCTCACCGAAGAGACCTGTCAGAAGCACATCGATGCCGGCGCCAAGAAAGTCGTGCAGAGTGCGCCCTCCAAGGACGCCACCCCGATGTTCGTCTACGGCGTCAATCACAATGACTACGCCGGTCAGACCATCGTCTCCGCCGCTTCCTGTACCACCAACTGTCTGGCTCCTGTGGCCAAAGTGCTGAATGACAACTGGGGCATCAAGCGTGGTCTGATGTCCACCGTGCATGCTGCGACTGCTACCCAGAAGACCGTCGACGGTCCTTCCCAGAAGGATTGGCGCGGTGGCCGCGGTATCCTGGAGAACATCATCCCGTCCTCCACCGGTGCCGCCAAGGCTGTAGGCAAGGTGTTGCCTGAACTGAACGGCAAGCTGACCGGTATGGCCTTCCGTGTGCCCACCTCCGACGTCTCTGTGGTCGACCTGACCGTGGAACTGAACAAAGGCGCCAGCTATGACGACATCTGCGCCGCCATGAAGGCCGCTTCCGAGTCCGGCGATCTGTCCGGCGTGCTGGCCTACACCGAGGACAAGGTGGTTTCCACCGATTTCCGCGGTCGCTCCACCCCGTCCATCTTCGACGCCGGTGCGGGTATCGCCCTGGATGACACCTTCGTCAAGGTGGTCTCCTGGTACGACAACGAGTACGGCTACACCTGCAACATGCTGCGCATGGTGGAACACGTCGCCAAGTAATCAGTCAGCCGCGAAACGGGCATATGCCCGTTTCGCGGCGCTGTCCGGATGAGTCTTGAATTATGGGTTGTGGATGAATCGACCTGTCATCACAAAGACCAGAACTCATAATTCAAAATTCACAGTTCGAAATTAGAATCGACGCAGGAGTCTGTTATGTCCTTCATCAAGCTGACTGATCTTGATCTTGCCGGTAAGCGCGTATTGATCCGCGCGGATCTGAATGTACCTGTCAAAGACGGCAAGGTGACCTCGGATGCCCGCATCACCGCTTCCATGCCGACCATCGAGCATTGTGCGAAATCCGGTGCCAAGGTCATGGTGATGTCACATCGGGGACGTCCGGAAGAGGGTGTCTATTCGGAAGAGAACTCCATGGCGCCGATCGCGGATGACATGTCCGCGAAAATGGGCAAGACCGTACGCCTGATCAAGGACTACCTGGACGGCGGCTTCGAAGTGGCTGACGGTGAAGTGGTGCTGCTCGAAAACGTGCGCTTCAATGCCGGTGAGAAGAAAGACAACGAAGAATTGGCGAAGAAGTATGCGGCACTCTGCGATGTGTTCGTGATGGATGCATTCGGTACCGCTCACCGTGCCCAGGCCTCCACCCACGGTGCCGGCAAGTTTGCCCCGGTCGCCTGCGCCGGTCTGCTGCTTGCCGATGAGCTGGACAACCTTGCCCGCGCCCTGGCCAACCCGGCACGCCCGATGGTGGCCATCGTCGGTGGTTCCAAGGTTTCCACCAAACTGACCGTACTGGAAGCGCTTTCCGAAAAGGTTGACCAGCTGGTGGTCGGTGGCGGTATCGCCAACACCTTCCTCAAGGCGGTCGGCAAGAATGTGGGCAAATCCCTGTGCGAGGATGATCTGGTGCCCACCGCCCAGGCGCTGCTCGAAAAGATGAAAGAGCGTGGTGCGATCATACCGATCGCCACCGACGTGGTGGTTGGTAAACAGTTTGACGAGAATGAGCCCGCGGTGCTGAAGAGCGCCGACGATGTGGCCGATGACGAAATGATCTTCGATATCGGTCCCGACAGTGCCAAGGAACTGGCCGATATCATCGCCAATGCCGGCACCATCGTGTGGAACGGCCCGGTAGGCGTGTTCGAGTTCGATCAGTTTGGCGAAGGCACCAAAACCGTCTCCATGGCGATCGCCAACTCCCCGGGTTTCTCTCTGGCGGGTGGTGGTGACACCATCGCCGCGATTCAGAAATACGATATCTACGACAAGGTTTCCTACATCTCCACTGCAGGCGGTGCGTTCCTGGAGTATCTGGAAGGCAAGACCCTCCCGGCGGTGGCCATGCTGGAAGCCTGTGCGAAAAAGTAACAGTCAGAACGTCGCAGATGAATGGCCGGACAGGGGTCCGGCCGAATCAATCATGCAGCAAGCATGTAGCTGGAATGGTATGCCAAGACGAACCAAAATAGTTGCAACCCTGGGACCGGCAACGGATGATCCAAAGGTCCTGGACAAACTCATTCACGCCGGAGTGGACATCGTCCGCCTCAACCTCTCCCATGACGCTCATGAATCCCACCGGAATCGCGCAGAGCGAATTCGAAACCGGGCCCGAGCCTGCGGCCGGCAGATCGGTGTTCTTTGCGACCTGCAGGGCCCCAAGATCCGCATCGGTCGCTTCAAATCGAAGTTCGTGGAACTGGAGGAGAACAGTCAGTTCATCCTCGACGCCGAATGTCCCCTGGAAGCGGGTGATCAGGAGCGTGTCGGGCTGACCTATCCGGAACTGATCAACGATGTGACCCGGGGTGACACCCTGTTGCTGGATGACGGTGCCGTCGAACTCTGGGTATCGGAGGTGGAGGGTTCCGAGGTTCGCTGCAAGGTCGTGGTGGGCGGTAAGCTGTCCAACAACAAGGGCATCAACAAACAGGGCGGTGGTCTGTCTGCACCGGCTCTGACCGACAAGGATCGTGATGATATCCGCTTCGCGGCTGAGATCGATGCGGACTATCTGGCGGTCTCATTCGTGCGTAACGGAGAGGATATTCATGAGGCGCGCCGCCTGCTGGAAGAGGCGGGAGGCAGCGGTGGCCTGATCGCCAAGATCGAGCGGGCCGAAGCCCTTGATTGTCTTGCGGACATTATCCAGGCTTCGGATGCCATAATGGTCGCCCGGGGTGACCTGGGTGTGGAAATCGGCGACGCGGAATTACCGGCGGTACAGAAAGAGATCATCAAAACCGCCCGTGAGTTGAACTCTGTGGTGATCACCGCGACCCAGATGATGCAGTCGATGATCGAAAGCCCGATCCCGACCCGGGCCGAGGTGTTCGATGTGGCCAATGCCGTGCTGGATGGCACCGATGCGGTGATGCTCTCCGCTGAGACCTCAGTCGGCAAGTATCCCCACAAGGTGGTCATGGCCATGGATCGGGTTTGTGTCGAGGCGGAAAAACACCAGACCGCACGACGTTCCCATCACCGGCTTGACAGTGTATTCGGCCGGGTGGACGAGGCGGTCGCCATGGCGGCGATGTATACCGCCAATCATCTCGGAGTCAAGGCAATTGCGGCACTCACCGAGTCCGGCTCCACTGTGAAATGGATGTCCCGAATCAGTTCCGGGATTCCAATCTATGCCTTGACCCGACACGTGCGCACCCGTCGTAAGGTGACACTTTACCGGGGCGTCTATCCGGTAAGCTTCGATGTGGCCAGTACCGATGTGGATCAGGTCAACGAAGAGGTCATCGACGAACTGCTGCGCCGGGGCGAGGTGAGAGAGAACGATCTTGTGATCATCACCAAGGGTGACCGCTCCGGTGTGGAGGGTCAAACCAACATTATGAAGATCATGCGCGTTGGTGAGCATGTGCTCGCCGGCAAATACGATTAGTGGTGTGGCGCTGAACGACCCGCATTACGGGTGCGGAGTTCAATGCGACATCTGACAGTAGAAACAAGTAAACCTTAATCCAAGGAGGCTATCATGGCTCTGATTTCCCTGCGCCAACTTCTCGATCATGCCGCTGAACACGGCTACGGTCTGCCGGCGTTCAATGTCAACAACATGGAGCAGGTGCATGCCATCATGCAGGCAGCGGATGCCGTCAACAGTCCGGTCATTCTGCAGGGTTCCGCGGGTGCGCGCTCCTATGCAGGTGAACCCTTCCTGCGTCATCTGATCATCGCGGCCACCGAAATGTATCCGCACATTCCGGTCTGTATGCATCAGGATCACGGCACCTCCCCGGGGGTATGTCTGCGTTCCATCCAGTCCGGTTTCTCCTCGGTCATGATGGACGGCTCCCTGATGACCGACGGCAAGACCCCGTCCTCCTATGATTACAACGTCGAAACCACTGCCAAGGTGGTGGAGATGGCCCACGCGGGCGGTGTCTCCGTGGAAGGCGAACTGGGCTGCCTGGGTTCCCTGGAGACCGGTCAGGCCGGTGAAGAGGATGGCGTTGGTGCCGAAGGCACCCTCGACCACAGCCAGCTGCTGACCGATCCCGATGAAGCCGCTGACTTCGTCAAGAAGACCGGCGTGGACGCGCTGGCCATCGCTATCGGTACCTCCCATGGCGCCTACAAGTTCACCCGTCCGCCGACCGGTGACATCCTGGCCATCGAGCGGGTCAAAGAGATCCATGCACGTATTCCCAACACCCACCTGGTCATGCACGGTTCCTCTTCGGTTCCTCAGGACTGGCTGGCGATCATCAACCAGTACGGTGGTGATATGGGTGAAACCTACGGTGTGCCGGTGGAAGAGATCGTCGAGGGCATCAAGCACGGTGTGCGTAAGGTCAACATCGATACCGACCTGCGCATGGCATCCACCGGTTCCATCCGCAAGCACCTCAATGACAACAAGTCCAACTTCGATCCCCGCAAGTTCCTCAAGGAAGCCACCAAGGCTATGGCGGAGATCTGTAAGGCTCGTTACGAGGCTTTCGGCTCTGCGGGCATGGCGGACAAGATCACCCCGATCTCCCTGGAGAACATGCAGAAACGTTACGAAAGCGGCGAGTTGAACCCGAAGGTCAACTGATCGCTTTGTAGTCCAGCCCCCCGGGTCCCCGGGGGGCGCTCTCACCCCTCATCTCGAACCACTACCTGATATCCATATCCCCCTCGCATAGATTCTCCTGTGTTGTGACAGGCTTGCGGGATACACAGATGTTTAGAGTCCTGTCGTCAGGACCAAGGCATGGTGTGAGATTTGAGCGAGCGGGAAAACCGGGGCTACATCAAGCCTTCCAGTTCCAAGACGTTTTTCAGCTGATTCGGGTTGAAGCCTTCGAATGACTGGTCTCCGACCACGATCAGGGGAACAGTCCGCCCACCAATCTCGAAGAATTTTTTCTGAATCTTACCGGGATTGGCGACATTGAAGTCGAGAAACGGCACGTTGTTCTTTTTCAGCCAGCGTTTCAGGTGCAGACAGTGGGGGCACTTCAGGGTCGTGTAGATAACCACCCGGGTTGTTTTTGGATTCTGTTGAGTCATGTCGTGCTGAAACTGTACACCATCCCACACTATCAGCCGCGCGGGTTACGCATCGGCTACCAAAGCTCGGTTCACCGGTAAAAACCTGGTCATGTTATCCGAAATCCCATTCCCTCAATACGAATGAGATTCATGAAAAGGTTACCGAGTTCTCGATCTCGCATATCGGCGGATCAGGACGCCACTGAAAAAAATCAGCCAACCAGATGGTTGGGATCAGGGTCTCATGACGCATATCCGCAGTGATGGGAGATACGATGATCAGCCCTGTCCGGTCAGACGTCTTTCCGCCTCACGGTATTTGTCGGCCGTTTTCTGGATAACTTCAGGAGGAAGTTCCGGGCCGGGGGGCGTCTTGTCCCAGTCGAGGGTCTCAAGATAGTCACGCACAAACTGCTTGTCGAAACTCAGAGGGCTGATGCCAGGCTGGTAACTGTCTGCCGGCCAGAAGCGGGATGAGTCCGGTGTGAGGATTTCATCGATCAGGTGCAGCTTGCCTTGATCGTCGAGACCGAACTCGAACTTGGTGTCGGCGATAATGATGCCCCTCTGCAGTGCGTATTCCGCGGACTCGGTGTACAGCCGGATACTCACGTCGCGTACCTGCTCCGCGAGGGGGCGCCCCAGCAGCTCCACAGTTTGATCGAAATCGATATTCACATCGTGATCGCCCAGTTCGGCCTTGGTGGATGGGGTAAAGATCGCTTCGGGAAGCTTATCCGCCAGTCGCAGGTGCTTGGGCAGGGGAATGCCGCATACCTGACCCGTGCTCTGATAGTCTTTCCAGCCTGAGCCGATCAGGTATCCACGCACGATGGCCTCCACGGGCAGGGGTTTGAGTTTGCGTACGATCAGCCAACGGTCTCCCAGTTGCGCCCGTTGCGCAGGATCCTTCACGACCTGTTCGAGTGGGATGTTCGACAGGTGATTGGGAATAATCGATGAGGTCCGGTTAAACCAGAAATTGGCCACCCGGGTGAGTACCTCGCCTTTGCCCGGTATCGGCTGCGGCATGACCACGTCGAATGCAGACAGCCGGTCACTGGTCACGATCAACAGGTGCTGATCATCCACCTCGTAGATGTCACGAACCTTGCCCCGGTTCAGGAGTTTCAGGTCAAGTTCAGACTGGAAAAGGGCAGGACTGTCTTGCTTCATTTGATTCGACCGCAGTTAAAAGTGGTTATTATATGTCACGGAATCCCTGATCGCTCCAGGATCGGCTTGAACAGAATCTTGTGCTTCAATACTCCGTGCAAGCCGTTTGTCGGGGGATAATCGAGGTCCCGCATGGTATCTCCGGGAGATCAGTCCCAGACTATCCTGGATCCGTCCGTGTATGTTGCAAGTGTCTCACATTACCGGGAAATTTCAGAAATCCAGGCCACCTGACGGCAGCAACCCGGACGATACCCAACGCATGAGAGAACGAAACCGGCTATGAATGCACAGAATGACTACCTGCAGGCTTTCAAGGGCAGCTTCACCTCGGCACTACGCTGGCATCAACTGGACGATCTCTGGCGGGTGTTGAATCAGGATGCCGCAGGCGGATGGTACATCTACGCCGTGGGTGAGACCCCGCCTGAACAGCCGGTGGATGCTGAAGGGCTGACCCGGTTCGTATCCGGGATCGATGAGTTACTGCGCCGGGAACATGATGAGAAATACTGCGGGATCGTCTATGCCGATGATCTGAAGCGCCCGGAATTCATCAAGATATACGATCCGAACAATCTGGGAGTCAGTTGTGGCTACAGTGACAATCCGCCCCTGCCGGGCTGGGTGCTGAGCAAAATCCAGCCGGTGGACCTGGCGGCTCTGAAACCACCCAACAACCGCAAGCGCTGGTGGCAGGCGCTTTGGGGATAACCTTGCGTTCCACTGGGTTATGCCGGGGTGAATCGTGCTAAACTCCAACAAGGTACGGTTTTTTACAATAAACAAGCATAAGGTGGATGGTTTAAGCCTATGACTGAAACGACTCAGAACCCAAGCATGGGAGACATGGACGAGCGCATGGCGATCACCCGTGGTGTGATGAGCCTGCTGGAGAGTTGGGGATTGCAATCCGAGGAGATGAGATCCCTGCTCGATTTACCCGGCAAGGCGCGCCACATGGCTCAGTATCGCCACAGCAAGGCGTTGCCCGACAGTCCCGAGGTGCGTAAGCGCATTGAATACCTGGTGCGGATCAATGAAGCCCTGCGCACCACCTATCCCACCAATCCGGGCATGGGCAAACGCTGGCTGCGGCGACGCAGCCGCATGTTCAACCAGGCCAGCCCTCTGTCCATGATGATTGGCGAAGGAGAACAGGGCATGGTCTATGTGCTGTGTCGTCTGGATTGTACCTACGCCTGGGATCAGAGCGGCTCTCGTCCCTGCTGACCGTTTGAGCTCTTCTCTCGGCGAGGATTACTGCTTCAGCTCGCTGAGGAAGGTTCCTCCTGCTTGGCCAACCATACGTCCAGACCCTGGGCATCCAGATCAAGGTCCATTTCCAGCAGTTCAGCGATAATCTGATCGCTGAGTGAGCAGCCGTGAGCTCTCAAACTTTGCTGGACCCAAGCCAGCAGTTTCTGGTGTATCGCAGCGACTCTCTCCGCTCCCGGGGCAGCGTCTGTCTCACGGGCCATCTCCACGAATGCATGCAATGAACTGCGCAGTTGATCCGCCAGTCGTGCAACCTCTGTGACCTCACCGAAATGGGTCAGGAAGAAGCGTTCGGGACGCAGTGTCAGAAGCCGGTCCAGGGTGTCATACCAGGCCTCGGGATCGAGTTGTATCGGGGTGGTTGTGGGCAACAGGTAGGCACCCTTGTCGGTGTCGAATTCCCGGTAGGAGAGGCCGAAGGTGTCACCGCTGAAGATGCCACCGCTGAGTGCGTCATAGATGCAGATGTGGTGCCGGGCGTGTCCCGGTGTATCCAGGCAGAGCAGCTCCCGCTCCCCCAGGTTGATGCGCAGGCCGTCCGGTGCCTCGATGACCCGTGATTCCGCCACCGGGACCAGTGCGCCAAAATTTTCCTCGAAGGCCTCGGCGCCATAGACCGCGGTGGCGCCGGCCGTCACCTTCGACGGGTCGATCATGTGGCGCGCCCCGTAAGGATGTATGATCAGAGAGGCCTCGGGCAGCGCCTGCATCAGTTTGCCCACTCCGCCCGCGTGGTCCAGGTGGACGTGCGTCGGGATGACGTAACGGACCTGGGTGCGGTCTATGCCCTTGGATTCCAGGACCGATAGCAGGTGTGGAACACTGTGGCTGGTGCCGGTATCGATAAATGCCGCTTCATCACCGGAACGTACGAGATAGCAGGCGGCTAGCCCCGGGCGCTGGTACTGGGTGTCAATGCAGGTGATCTGGTGGGCGTATTCGATCATTCGGTCAGTCCTGATGATTGTGTGTCCTGAGGAAAATAGCAAAGACCCGGCAGGATCGCATCAGTCAGTGTTACCGGATCAGGGTCAGGATCAGGAGGAGGGAGGTTCAGAATCCGACAGTTTGCCTTCAGCGCCTTTCAGCAGGTTTTCGATATTCGACCGGTGACGCCAGAACAGCAGCAGGCTCATCACGAGCTGCATCCCGATCAAGGCGGGACTGGGCCAGATCAACCAGACGAATACCGGGGCCAGCGCCATCGAGACCAGAGCTGACAGGGATGAGATCTTGGCTACCTTGGCCATGAACAGCCACACCAGGCCCACTGCGGCGCCGACGCCCCAGTGCAGACCAAACTGCACCCCCAGCGCAGTAGCCACCCCTTTACCGCCGCGAAAGCCGAAAAACACCGGGTAGAGATGACCGAGAAACGCCGCCATTTCGGTCAGGGCCAGGATTCCGGGCGGCGCTTGCAAAAGGTGAGCCGCGAGCATTGGCAGAAGTCCTTTCACCATATCGCCGAACAGGGTGATGGCCGCCGCCTTTTTACCGCCGATTCGCAGAACGTTGGTCGCACCGGGATTGTTGGAGCCTTGACTGCGTGGATCGGGCAGACCCATCAGGCGGCAGACGATGATGGCGCTGGAAATGGAGCCTATGAGGTAAGCGCCGACAATGAGAAGGGTGTGTGTCATCATGGCGCAATTGGACTCCATGGGCCCGAACAGGTCAAGCGGACCGGAGTACCTGCATGCAGAGTCTGAAGCAGGCATATACGCTTTAACCAAACCACACCCGGCGCGGGATGCAATCTTGCCTTCAGTCAACTACCATGTGGCCTTTTCCGCAGCGGGTTTCAGCCAAATGGATATCGTTTTCATACGTGACTTGCGCATCGATACGGTGATAGGAATATACGATTGGGAGCGCGAAATCAGGCAGACCGTGGTGTTCGATCTCGAGATGGGGGCGGATATCGCGAAGGCAGCCCAGAGCGATGCCATCGAGGATACCCTCGATTACAAGGCGGTCAGCAAACGCCTCGTGGAATTCGTCAGGAACAGTGAGTTTCAACTCGTGGAAACCCTCGCCGAACGCTGCGCTGGCATCGTTCTGGAGGAGTTTGAGGTTCCCTGGGTGCGCTTGACTCTGAACAAGGTGGGTGCGGTCAGTGCCGCCCGCGACGTGGGCGTCATCATCGAGCGGGGACAGCGTGACTGAGCCGCGTATCGTCCGGGTCTGGCTGAGTCTCGGCAGTAACATCGAACCGCATCGTCATATCCCCCTGGCCTTGAAGGATCTCGAGAAGGAGTTTGGAGCGCTGGTGGTGTCGCCGGTTTACGAGAGTGAGGCGGTCGGGTTCAGTGGAGACAATTTTCTCAACTTGGTGGTCGGTCTGATGACGGGGCTCCCGGCAGGGGACCTGACGGAACGGCTGCGTGGGATTGAGACCCGGCACGGACGAAAACGGGATGCCAAAGGGTTCAACTCCAGGACCCTGGACATCGATCTTCTGACCTATGCGGATCAGATCATCGACACCGAAACCCTGAAGTTGCCCCGGGGTGAAATCCTCGAATATGCCTTCGTGCTGCTGCCCCTGGCCGAAGTGGCTGGAGACGAGGTTCATCCGGTGTCGGGGCTCACTTACCGGGAGCTCTGGGATGCATTCGATGGTTCGGCACAGAATCTGTGGCGGGTGGAGTTGTCCGAAGAGGGGTAATCAAGTCGGGCCGGTAGCGCTGGAAGCTTGCTATTGGAGGCGTTGGCTGGTCCTTGGCAGGGCTGGTTTTAGTGTCTTAACAGCCTGAAAACGAAAAAAATCCCGGTACCCGTTCCATGGGCACCAGGATCTTATGTCGCACTGATTGGTTGGCAAATGGTATCAGTCCTGCACGTCCATGTTCCTGTGCGTCGTCCCTGGCCTCCATCTTTGCGACAGGGATTAGTCTAAGTCAATAACCCTGGATAAGATGCAGGATTGTTCTCATTTTGAAGTAAGATTTTTCTTACACCGAAGGGGTGGCTTGATTACCGGGTGACTCTTTTGAAACAATCCCCCCTCGCAAGCCGATTACGCTTTTTCGGTGGATCGCAGCCCTGCGGATACCTGGTTGGCAGGGGCGTATATGCTTCTAAATCTGATTGGGCAGTGATTCTGAATTGCCGGACAACGAGCGGCAAACCTGGTTCGGAAATATTTGACGCGGCTCGCATTTTTGCGGGTCATTCGAGCCGAAAAGCGTGACCTGACAATACACCACCGACCCTACGAGGATGTTTTTCATGTCTTTGATAAGAGCCTTTCCCGGATTGAGACCCGCCGAGGGTCGTGCCGCCGACGTGGCCGCACCGCCTTATGATGTGATGAACGAGGCGGAAGCTCGGGAGATGGCTAAAGGACGGCCCTGGAGCTTCCTGCATATCTCGAGAGCCGAGATCGACCTGCCTCCGGGTACCGATCCCTATGCCCCGGAGGTCTATGCCAAGGCGGCGGAGAATCTGGCCGGAATGGAACGTGAAGGGGTGCTGGTACGCGACGCCCGGCCTTGTTTTTACATCTACCGGTTGACCATGGGCGGGCATCAGCAGACCGGGCTGGTGGCGGCTGCCTCGGTTGAGGCTTATGACCAGGACCGGATCAAGAAGCATGAATTCACACGTCCCGCCAAAGAGGATGACCGGGTGCGTCAGATCGACGCCCTGAATGCCCAGACCGGGCCGGTGTTCCTGGTCTATCCGAGTACCCCGGATGTGGATGATCAACTCAGTGCGGTTACCGGGTCCACCCCGGATATGGATGTCACCGCCGCGGAAGGTGTACGCCATGAGATCTGGGTGTTGGATGAGCCCCAGGCGGTACAGCGCCTGACCGACGCCTTCGACGCCATGTCGGCGCTCTACGTGGCGGATGGTCATCATCGTTCCGCGGCCGGTTCCCGGGTGGGTGCGGCACGCAAGGCGGCCAACCCGGAGCACACCGGGGATGAATCGTACAACTATTTTCTCAGCGTGATCTTTCCCCACAACCAGATGCAGATCCTGGATTACAACCGGGTGGTCAGGGATCTCAACGGCCTGGACAAGCAGACCTTCCTGGATAAGGTCGCCGCCGAGTTCCAGCTCGAACCCCGTGGCGAGCCGGTCAAACCCGCCCAGCCGGCGGAGTTCGGCATGTACCTGGATGGTCAGTGGTACCGGCTGAGACTGGCCGCAGAGAAAATCCCCGCGGATGATCCGGTCGCCCGGCTGGATGTCAGCCTGCTGGCTGATCACCTGATCGAGCCGATTCTCGGTATCAGTGATCCGAGACGGGATGCCCGAATCGATTTCGTGGGCGGTATCCGGGGTCTCGCCGGACTCGAGAAACGCGTGGACTCCGGTGAGATGGCGGTGGCTTTTTCCCTCTTCCCGACAGGAATGGAGGACTTGATGGCGGTGGCCGATGCCGGGGAGGTCATGCCCCCCAAGTCCACCTGGTTCGAGCCGAAACTGGCCGATGGCCTGGTCAGTCATGTTCTGGATTGACGTGCGCCACGCCTGACCATGGTTACCATCAATACTTCGCTACCGGATGGCGATACGATTGATGCGGCCACCCTGGATCAGTGGCTCACCCGGTTACCGGACGAGTTCACGTCAGAGGATCGCGACTACCTGAAGCTTGCCTCGGAATTCGCCCTGGGGGCGACCCCGGGGCGCATGGTGCTCAATGGGGAGTGTCAGCTGCGGCATGCCCTGAGCGTGGCCGAGATCCTCGCCAATCTGCGCATGGATCGGGAGACGGTGGCTGCCGCACTGCTGCTGGGCGTGCTGCAGGATCCGGCAACGGATGAGGCGAAACTCAAGCGAGCCCTGGGTAACAACACCACCCGCATGGTCGACGACCTGGGACGCATCAATGCGTTGACGGATATCTCGAGGGAGGTTTCTCCGGAAGATGAACAGGAGCACGCGGAGAATCTCAGACGCCTGTTGCTGGGGATTGCCGAGGATGTCCGTGTCATCCTGGTGGTGGTGGCCGAACAGCTGCATCTGATGCGTACCGCGCGCACCCTCACGCCCGAGTTTCGCCATCGTCTGGCCAAGGAGACCCAGGATATCTATGCGCCCCTGGCCAACCGCCTGGGTATCTGGCAGATCAAGTGGGAACTGGAGGATCTGGCACTGCGGTTCCTGCATCCCGAAGATTACAAGCGCATCGCCAGCCAGCTCGATGGACGGCGTACCGACCGGGAACAGTTCATCCATGAAGTGATTGCGCTGCTGCACGAGAAGTTCGCGGCCGCCGGGGTGCACGCCGAGATCAGCGGACGGCCCAAGCACATCTACAGCATCTGGCGCAAAATGCAGCGCAAGGCCGTGGACATTGAACAGATCTTCGACTTGCGGGCGGTGCGCGTTCTGGTTGATGACATTGCTCAGTGCTATGCCGCGCTGGGCGTGGTGCATGGCTTGTGGAAGCACATACCGGGCGAGTTCGACGATTACATCGCCACCCCCAAGGCGAATTTCTACCGTTCGATTCACACCGCGGTCATCGGCCCCGAGGACAAGACCCTGGAGGTGCAGATCCGTACCCGTGAGATGCACTACCACAGCGAACTGGGCGTGGCGGCGCACTGGCGTTACAAAGAGAATGCCAAACAGGATGTGGATTTCGAACGGCGCATCGTGTGGATGCGCCAGTGGCTGGAGAAAAAGGACGTGGGCGAGGACGCCAGCGACCTGCAGGACATGTTCGAGCAGGACATGGAGGCGACTCGCATCTACGTCCTGACCCCCATGGGCAAGGTTGTGGAGCTGCCCAAAGGTTCCACCCCCCTGGATTTCGCCTACGCCATCCATACCGACATCGGTCATCATTGCCGGGGTGCCCGGATCAACGGCCACATTGTGCAGCTCAATCGGCCACTGCGAAGCGGCGAGACCGTGGAGATCCTCACCGCGAAAAACGGCACCCCGAGCCGGGACTGGATCAATCCCCATCTTGGCTACCTGCACAGCTCCAAGGCGCGCAACCGGGTCAAGCAGTGGTTCAAGCAGCTCGACTTCGAGCACCATGTGGAACTCGGCCGCAATGCCCTGGAAAAGGAGATGACCCGGCTCTCGATCTCCGAAAAACCGGATCTGGAAAAGGTTGCAGCCAAGTACAATCTGCAGCATGCGGATGATGTCTACGCGGCGATTGGACGGGGGGATCTCTCATCCATTCAGGTGGCGGGTTTCGGTCAACGTGAGAAGCCCGCACCCCGTTCCAAACCGGTGCCGGTCACCCCGCATGCCCATCAGGCCGGCAAGGGTGAGGTGGTGGTTGATGGCGTGGATGACCTTCTGACCAGCATCGCCCGCTGCTGCAAGCCCGTACCCTATGATGCAATCACCGGCTATGTGACCCGTGGGCGGGGGGTCACCATTCATCGTCGGGACTGCCCCAACATCCGCCACCTGCAGGGCGAGGAGCGGGAACGGCTGATCGAGGTGCACTGGGGCGACGAGCAGGAGAAAAGCCAGTATGCGGTCGACTTCATGGTGGTGGCCCATGACCGGAAGGGGCTGCTGAGGGATATCTCAGGCATTCTCACCAATGAGGATATCGATGTCATCGGCGTCAACACCAACAGCGACCGCAGGACCGACACTGCGACCATGCGTTTTACGGTGGAAGTCAACGATATGAAACAACTCAGCCGGCTTCTGTCAAAAGTTGAACAACTGCCTGACGTAAATCTGGTCAAACGTATAATATGAATGGTTCCGGCCCAGGACAGGGGTGCATCTTGACGGATTGCCAGCCCGTGTCGTCAGGTCTAAACTAAGATACTGTTATTTTGTGTATTTTTTCCAACCCCACAGACTTGTGTAGCGCCACTTTTGACTGACAAGACACCAAAGATCAATCTTCTGGATCTCGATCGCGAGTCGATCGAGGCGTTATTCGTGGAAATGGGCTCCAAGGCCTTCCACGGACGCAACGTATTCAAGTGGATACACAAGCACGGGGTGACCGATTTCGAGGCCATGACGGATATCTCGAAACGCCTGCGTGAGCAGTTGACCGCGATCGCGGAGATCCGCGCACCGGAACGGGTTCTGGAGCAACCGGCCCGGGACGGCACCCGCAAATGGCTACTCGAACTGTACGACGGTCAGCGGATCGAGACGGTGTTGATTCCCGATGACGGGCGCAACACATTGTGCGTCTCTTCCCAGGTCGGCTGTGCCCTGGACTGTTCCTTCTGTTCCACCGCCCGGCAGGGTTTCAACCGAAATCTGAGCGTGGCTGAAATCATCGGTCAGGTCTGGGTGGCAAGCCGGGAACTGGGTCAGGCGCCCAGCAACATCGTGATGATGGGAATGGGCGAACCGCTGGCCAACCTCGATGCGGTGATTACCGCGATGAGTATCATGCAGGATGATTTTGCCTACATGGTCTCCAAATACCGGGTTACGGTCAGCACCTCGGGAATCGTTCCCGCTCTGAAACGTCTTCGGGAGGTGTGTGACATCAGTCTCGCGGTCTCGTTGCATGCGCCGGACAACGCGTTGCGGGACGTGCTGGTGCCGATCAATCGTAAATATCCCCTGGAAGAGCTGATACCGGCATGCCGGGAATTCGTCCAGGGTGACAAGCGGCGCAAGGTGACCTGGGAGTATGTGATGCTGGATGGCGTCAATGACAGCCTGCATCATGCCAAGGCGCTGATCCGTCTGCTGGAGGGGACCCCCTCCAAGGTCAACCTGATTCCTTTCAACCCGTTTCCCGGAACCGATTACCGTACCTCCCCTCCGGATCGGGTGGAGGCATTCCGCATGCGCCTGAAACGCTCCGGAATAGTCGCCACGACGCGCAAGACCCGGGGGGATGACATCGATGCGGCCTGCGGGCAACTGGTGGGTAAAGTCCAGGATCGCAGCAGCCGGCAATTGAGATCCCAGGTTGCTGTAACTCTCAAACAGGGTGTTTCATGAAATTTCTGACAGGATGGCATTGGATCGCGGGGTTTATTGTGTCCGTCATGCTCTCAGCCTGTGCCACGCAGGGCGGCAGTGACGCGACCGGCAGTCTCGGAGCGGAGCAGAAAAACAGTCCGGCCAAGATCTATGTGGAAATGGGCATGGCCTATATGCGGGACAACCGCAATGCGGTGGCGATGCAAAAACTCAAGAAGGCGATCGAGGTCGATGACGGTTATGCCGATGCGCACAATGTGATTGCCATTCTGTATGAAAAGCTCGGCGAGAGCGATCTGGCGGGCAAGCACTATGATCGTGCGGTGGCCTTGAATCCCAAGGACCCTTTCATTCGCAATGCCCGGGGCAGCTATAACTGCCGTCTCGGGAAATATGAGGCGGCCAATGATGATTTCGAGCGCGCCCTCTCCAACCCGCTTTATCCCACACCCTGGGTGGCCTTGACCAATGCGGGGTTGTGCATTGAGCGGCAGGATAATATCGACAAGGCGGAAAACTACTATCGACGCGCCCTCACGGCGAACCCAAAGTATGCGCCGGCTCTGATCCAGATGGCGGGCATCTCGCTGCAACAGAAAAAAAACATGTCCGCACGTGCCTACCTGGAACGTTTTCATGGTGAGTCCAAGCCCACCGCCGCGTCTCTCCTGCTGGGTATCCGTATTGAGCGGAGCATGCACGATATGGCCAAGGCAGAGGAGTATCGGGGCCAGCTCATGCAGGATTTCCCGGATGCGCCGGAAATTCAGTCACTCTACCAAATGGAAAAATCGTACTAATGGCCTCAAATCAGGATGAGAACGAAGCGGTAACCGTTTCCCATCAGGGCCCGGGCCCGCAGCTTGAGCGGAGTCGAAAAAATCTGGGACTCAACCTGTCCGAGGTGGCAGCCCGTCTGCATCTCACCTCGGCGGTGGTGAAAGCGCTCGAAGCCGATGACTACGAGCAACTGCCAAGGCCCGTGTTCGTCAAGGGGTACCTGAAAAATTACGCCCGTCTTCTGGGGTTGAACGAAGAAGCCATCGTTGCCGAATATCAGAGGCTGCTGCCAGAGGATCAGGACGCTGTGGTCAATGTGGCCCCGGTAAGACGGGAAAAACCACGCAAACCCCTGCACAGTGGATCCGGCATCATGCGGCTGTTCACCTGGGGAATTATCCTGATTCTTGCGGGAACGCTGTTTTTCTGGTGGCAGACACGTTCGGAACTGGAAGAGATCGCGCCCGTTGCAAGCCCTGCGGACAGCATCTCGAACAACGATGCGGCAGAGACCCGGGAGCCGGTTGAGACACCCACTGACGTGGATCCTGTAGCCATGGACAGCGGTGTCACCCAACCCAGGGAGTTTGAGCCGATTGAGGTGATAGAGGTCATTCCGGTTGAGGAAGAGGCCTTGTCCGAACAAGCGATACTGGCCCCGGAACCCATTTCCGAGGCGCCCGAGGAGCCGCAACAGACAGCGCCCGAAGCATCGGTTCCCGCACCTGAACCCGCTCCTGCGGGTACGTCTAAAACCCTGGTATTCCGTTTCAACGCGCCCTGCTGGACGGAAGTCCGTGACCGGGACGGCAAGGTGCGCATGATTGGCGAGATGCAAGCCGACACCGTACGGCGGCTCAGCAGTGAGTATGGTCCGTTCAATGTGGTGCTCGGGGATGTGGATGCCGTGTCACTCACCATCGATGGTCAGCCATTCGATCTCAAAAGCCGCTCCCGGGGCAAGGTCGCCCGTTTCACCCTGGATTCATCGGAGTGAGGACCTTTTCAGGTCAGTCTGTGTAAAGGCATCGCACGGATTGAATGCGTTATCACCGGCGGTGAACCGGCCTGAGTGGATGTGCAGCGCACCGCCTGAGTGGAATTTCGACAGCCTGCTAGGTTGTACCGGTCCGACGTGGTAATCTCTCCCGCTTTTATGAATTTTTCTAACGCCCATGGCCAAGCAGATACAAGCCATTCGCGGGATGAAAGACATCCTGCCGCAACAGACGCCCCTCTGGCAGTTCCTGGAGGACCGGGTGCGCTCCGTGCTGAGCCGCTACGGGTACAGCGAAATCCGCATGCCCATCGTCGAGATGACAGAGCTGTTCAAGCGCTCGATCGGCGAGGTGACGGATATCGTCGAGAAGGAGATGTACACTTTCGAGGACCGCAACGGTGACAGCCTGACCCTGCGTCCCGAGGGGACCGCAGGCTGTGTGCGTGCCGGACTGGAAAACGGCCTGATCTTTAATCAGGTGCAGCGTCTCTGGTATCAGGGGCCCATGTTCCGGCACGAGCGGCCGCAGAAGGGGCGATACCGGCAGTTTCACCAGATCGGTGTCGAAACCTTCGGCATGGACGGTCCGGACATCGACCTGGAGCTGATCCTTATCACTGCGCGGATCTGGAAGGAACTGGGGCTGCATGGACTCGAATTGCAACTCAATACCCTGGGCACCTCGCAGGAACGGGCCCGTTACCGGGAGGTCTTGGTTGCCTATTTCAGCCAACACCCGGACCGACTGGACGAGGACAGTCAGCGTCGCCTGCATACCAATCCCCTGCGGATTCTCGACAGCAAGAATCCGGAAATGGCGGATCTGATCGCGGGGGCTCCGTCCCTGATGGAGCACCTGGGCGAGGAATCCCGGGATCATTTCGATCGTCTGTGCCAGGGGTTGCAGGCTGCCGGGGTCGCCTATGTGTTGAATCCGCGCCTGGTGCGCGGCCTGGATTACTACAATCGGACCGTGTTCGAATGGGTGACCACTCAGCTCGGTGCCCAAGGGACGGTCTGCGCCGGCGGGCGCTACGATGGCCTGGTGCAACAACTGGGGGGCCGGGAGAGCACGGCGGTGGGATTCGCCATGGGGCTGGAACGGTTGATTGCCCTGTTGGAAGAGACGGATATCATGGAACGTCTGCCGCAGCCGCACGTCTATCTTGTGACCCAGGGGGACGCTGCGGTCCGCGAAGGCATGCTGTTGGCGGAACGCCTGCGTGACGCGCTGCCGCAATTGCGGTTGATCAACCACTGTGGCGGCGGCAGTTTCAAAAGTCAGATGAAAAAGGCGGACAAGAGCATGGCGCCCTATGCCTTGATCCTGGGTGAGGAGGAGTTGGCCCGGGGTGAGATCAGCCTGAAACCCCTACGCGGTGGGGAGCAGGTGTCGCTTCCGTTGGCGGCGATCGAGACGGATCTGGCGCAACGGGTACTGGCGGAATCCGAATAATTGATACATCGAATCGAATGGGAATGACCAATGAGCGTATACGAGACAGAAGAAGAACAGGTCGAGGCGATAAAAAAATGGTGGAAGGAGAACGGTACCTCGGTGGTGGCCGGACTGGTGCTGGGGCTGAGCGGTGTGTTCGGCTGGCAGGCCTGGGGTAGCTATCAGGAGCGCATTGGTGCCGAAGCCTCGGTAGGCTTCAATCAGATGCTCACCGCGGTACAGGGCGGTGACACCGAGTCGGCGCAGAAACAGGCCGAACTATTGGAAAAGAACTACGACGGCACCGCCTATGCGGTGTTCGGCGGACTGGCCGAGGCTCGTTTGATGCTGGAAGGGGATGACCGGGCTGCGGCCAAGGCAAAGCTGGAGTCGGTGATCAAGCAGGCGGATGATCCCTCCCTGGTGCGCCTGGCACGCCTCAATCTGGCAAGAGTCCTGCTCGACGAAGGCGCCTATGACGAAGCCTCGAAACTGGTGGCTGATGATGCCGGAGCCTTTCAGGGTGAATATGCGGTTCTGCGGGGTGATATCGCGCTTGCCAAGGGAGACAAGGCGGCCGCCGCCGAGGCCTATACCCAGGCCATGACCGAGGATGTGGGTGATCGCGCGCTGTTGCAGATGAAGCTGGATGACCTGGCGGTCGAGCAGTCCCGGGGCTGAAATGAAACACCGGGCACTCTGGCCGATACCGTTGTTGCTGCTGCTGACCGGTTGCAGTCTGTTGTCCGGCAAAGACAATGCGGACCCGCCGGCGGAATTGGTCGAACTGCAGAACAGTCTGAAGATCGAAACCCTCTGGGATGATGGCTTCGAAGGCGCGGAAGGGGCGCAGCTGAAACTCAAGCCGGCTTACAAGGATGGGGTGCTCTACCTGGCAGAACCGTCCGGCGGTGTCTACGCGGTCGATGCTGAGAATGGCAAAACCCTCTGGTCCGTGGATCTCGAAACTCCCCTGAGTGGCGGACCCGGGGTTGGCGAAGGGCTGGTCGCACTGGGCAGCCTGGAGGCGGACCTGATCGTGCTGGATGCCGCGGATGGTTCTGAGCGCTGGCGTCAAAGGGTGGGCAGTGAAGTGCTCTCCACACCCGCGATACGTGGCGGTTATGTGGTGTGCCGGACGGCCGATGGCGGTGTCGCGGCCTATACCGCGGATGCGGGAGAACGCCGCTGGCTCTATGATCGCAGCGTGCCGGTGTTGTCCCTGCGGGGTGACAGCTCACCGGTGATCGGTGAATCCCGGGTGATTGCGGGATTTGCCGGTGGAAAGTTGATCGGCTTGAGCCTCGACGCGGGACTGGTCACCTGGGAGGCGGAGATATCCGTACCTCAGGGCAGGACCGAACTGGAACGTGTGGTGGATATCGACGCGGACCCCAAGCTGGTGGAAGGCACTGTCTACGTGGCGGCGTTCCAGGGCGATGTCGCGGCGGTTTCCGAATCCAGTGGTGTCGTGTTGTGGCGCCGCAAACTCTCCTCACATGCCGGACTGGATGCCAGCTGGCGGAATCTGTTCGTCACGGATGCGAACGATCATGTCTGGGCTCTGGATACCAGCAATGGCGCCGCCCTGTGGCAGCAGAAGGAACTGCACGCCCGGCGTCTCACCGCTCCGGCAATGGTGGGCGAGTACCTGGTGGTGGGCGACCTGGAAGGTTATGTGCATTGGTTGTCCCAGGACGATGGACGCCAGCTCGCGAGGATCAAGGTCGGTAGTGATCCGATCCGCTATAAGCCGCTGGTCGTCTACGATGTGGTGTATATCCTGGATGAAGGCGGCACCCTGACCGCCCTGCAGGCACATCCCATCGAAACCGAGCAACCCTGATGCTGCCAGTCATCGCCCTGGTCGGGCGTCCCAATGTGGGTAAATCCACCCTGTTCAATCGGCTGACCCGAAGCCGGGATGCATTGGTCGCGGATCAGCCCGGCCTGACCCGGGACCGCAAGTACGGCACGGGTAAGCTCGGTAAGCATCCTTACGTGGTGGTTGACACCGGCGGGATCAGTGGCGACGAGGCCGGTATCGACGGCTTGATGGCGCAACAGGTTCAGCAGGCCATCGGTGAAGCGGACCATATCCTGTTTCTGCTCGACGCCAAAGAGGGATGTACCAGAGGTGATGAAATCATCGCCCAGGCCCTGCGCAAGACCGGCAAACCGGTGACCCTGGCGATCAACAAGAGCGAGAATCTCGATGAGACCCTGGCGGTGAATGATTTCTACCGCCTCGGGCTCGGTGAACCAGCGGCCATTGCGGCGGCCCATGGACGTGGCGTAAGACGCCTCATCGATGGGGTGCTGGAACAGTTGCCCGAACCCGAAGGGGAGATCTCCGCCGAGGAGAAGGGTATTCAAATCGCGGTGGTGGGCCGTCCCAACGTGGGCAAATCCACTCTGGTTAATCGCCTTCTGGGCGAGGAGCGGGTGGTCGCCTTCGACCAGCCCGGCACCACCCGGGACAGCATCTATGTACCGATGGAACGCAACGGCACCCGCTACACCCTGATCGACACCGCCGGTGTGCGGCGCAGGGCCCGGATCAAGGAGGCGATCGAGAAGTTCAGCATCATCAAGACCCTGCAATCGATCCAGGAAGCCAATGTGGTGCTGCTGGTATTGGATGCCCAGCAGGAGATCGGCGAACAGGACGCCACCCTGGCGGGACATGTGCTGGAAAGCGGCCGTGCTCTGATCCTGGTGATCAACAAATGGGACGGACTCGATCAGGACCAGCGGGAATGGATCAAGGAGGAGATCGAGCGCAAGCTGCCGTTTCTCAAGTTTGCCCGTCGTCACTTCATCTCCGCCCTGCACGGCTCCGGCGTGGGGGATCTGTTCGATATGGTGAAGCAGGTCTACAAGAGTGCCATGAGCGACCTGTCGACCCCGGAACTGACCCGAATTCTGGAAATTCTGGTGCAGGAGCATCAACCGCCGCTGGTCAACGGTCGACGCATCAAGCTGCGCTATGCCCACCAGGGCGGCAAGAATCCCCCCTTGATCGTCATCCATGGCAACCAGACCGATCAGGTGCCGGACAGCTATAAACGCTATCTGACCACCCGTTTTCGTACTGCGCTCAATCTCAAGGGCACCCCGATCCGCATCGAGTTCCGTTCCGGGGAAAACCCCTATGAAGGCAAGCGCAACAAACTCACCAAACGCCAGGTGCAGAAGCGGCAGCGGTTGAAGCGCTTCGTTACACGTAAATAACGAGGCCTGTCCCATGTCCCAGATGCCAGATCGCGACGATCCACGGACCTCGCTTGAGCAGGCAGGAATCGGACGCCTGGAGCCCGCGCAACGCAGTTTCCTGCAGCAACAGTCCGAACGCTATCGATTCACTTACCAGGAACTGCGTCAGCTGTGCGACATGGCGGTGGACCTGAGCATGTGGGGGGAGGGGAGTCTGGAATCTGCCTGGCCTGCTGAGGGGGTGCCGGCAGCCGCACCGAAACAGCAACGTCAATGGCTGCTCGCACAGGTGCGAGAGCATTGGCAGGCACTCAGGGAGCAGCCCAATCACTATCCGCGGATTCCCCTGACACCGCCCCGGGCCGAACAGCGCATTCAGCGCATCGATGTGGTCAAGGACCGGTTAGGCCTGGGAACCTGCCCGGTCGCATCACCGCGCACCCGCTGCTGCAACCTGATGACCCTGGATGCGGTGGAGAATTGCGGCTTCGACTGCAGCTATTGCAGCATTCAGTCCTTCTATCATGGGGACGAGGTACGCTTCGATGCGAAATTCTCGGAAAAGCTTGAGCAACTCGAACTCGACCCGCACAGGACCTATCACATTGGTACTGGACAATCCTCCGATTCGCTGATGTGGGGTAATCAGGGGGGGATCCTGGATGCCCTGTTCGGCTTTGCCCGGCGCTATCCCAATGTGATTCTGGAACTCAAGACCAAATCGAAAAACATCGCCTACCTGCTGAAACATGAGGTGCCAGCGAACATTCTCTGTACCTGGTCCCTGAATACCCCAACCCTGATTGCCCATGAAGAGCATCTGACCGCGTCCCTGGACGAGCGGCTGGAGGCCGCCCGCCGCCTGGCGGACAAGGGGGTGCGGGTGGGCTTTCACCTGCACCCGATGATTCATTATGATGCCTGGGAAGCGGATTACGCTGACCTGCTGCTCAGGATGACATCCGGGTTCTCCTCCCGCGAGGTGGTTCTGGTTTCGTTGGGTACACTCACCTACATCAAACCGGTGATCAAGCAGTTGCGCGCCCGTGCCGGATTCCGCAGCAAGATTCTGCAGATGCCGCTGGTCGAAAGCGACGGCAAACTCTCCTATCCGAGGCACATCAAGGAGTCGATGTTTCGTTTTGCCTACCAGGGACTCAAGGCCTGGCACGACGAGGTGTTCTTCTATCTGTGCATGGAAAACCATGACTTGTGGCAGAGTGTTTTCGGTTTTGAATACGCCTCCAATCAGGCGCTTGAAGCGGCCATGAAAAACGCCTACATGGCGAAAATAGAATCACAGGGAGCAGGACAGTGACGGCCGGCATGCTGGTGGGGAGCAGTTTTGCCCTCTACCTGATGGTGGTGATGGGCATCGGTGTGCTGGCCTGGAAACGGACCCGCAATCTTTCCGACTTCGTGCTCGGGGGACGCCAACTGGGTAGTTGGGTGGCGGCTATCAGTGCCAGCGCTTCGGACATGAGCGGCTGGTTGCTGTTGGGCCTGCCGGGTTATGCCTATCTGTCCGGGTTGGAGGCAATCTGGATCGCCCTGGGGTTGTGGATCGGTACCTGGCTGAACTGGCGCTGGGTGGCCGCACGTCTGCGTCACGCCTCGGAGGTTGCGGACAATGCTTTGACACTGCCCGAGTATCTCTCGAATCGGTTTGCCGATCGCAGCGGTTTGATCCGCGTGGTCTCATCGGTCTTCGTGTTGTTGTTTTTTCTCTTTTATACCAGTTCCGGGCTGGTGGCCGGAGGCAAACTCTTCGAGGCCGTATTCGGTCTGCCCTATGTCTGGGCGGTGGCCGCCGGAGTGGTGGTGATCATGCTCTACACCGCGTTCGGCGGCTTTCTTGCCGTATCATGGACCGACCTGTTTCAAGGTTTGCTGATGATTCTGGCGCTGCTCGCGATACCGCTCTATGCCCTGCAGGGACAGGGCGGTTTGGATGCGACTGTTGCCAGCATCGAAGCCCGCAATCCCGAACTGCTTGACCCCTGGACCAATGCCCAGGGGGAGCCCCTGGGCGTGCTGGCCATCCTCTCCCTGATGGCCTGGGGTCTGGGTTATTTCGGCCAGCCGCACATCCTCGCCCGGTTCAAGGCGATCCGCTCTCCCGGATTTGTTCCCAAGGCCCGGCGTATTGCGGTGACCTGGGTTTTTCTCAGCCTGAGTGCCGCCTGTCTGGTGGGATTGATCGGCATTCCGCTGTTCGATCCGCCCCTGGCGGATGCGGAAAAGGTGTTCATCCGTCTGGTCGGACTGCTGTTTCATCCTCTGGTCGCGGGTATCTGCCTGGCCGCGATCCTGGCCGCCATCATGAGTACCGCCGATTCCCAGTTACTGGTTTCTTCGAGTACCTTCACCGGTGATTTGTATCGTCTGCTGTTACGTAAACAGGCCGGTGAACGTGAGCTGATGATCGTGGGTCGTCTGGCCGTGCTATGTATCGCCCTGATCGCCTTTGCGCTGGCGCTGGATCCGAACAGCAAAGTGCTGGACCTGGTGGCCTATGCCTGGGCAGGGTTTGGTGCGGCGTTCGGCCCGGCAGTGCTGCTGTCACTGTATTGGAACCGCATGACTCGCTGGGGTGCCCTGGCAGGCATTCTTGTCGGTGGCCTGACAGTCGTCGTGTGGCGACCACTGTCCGGTGGGTTGTTCGATCTTTACGAAATTGTGCCGGGTTTCCTGTTGTCCAGCCTGGCCATCTATCTGGTGAGCAGGTTTACGGTCAATCCCGGGGCATCTGTCAAAGTGTATTCCGCTCACCGGGAAGACTGATTCGCTCCCCTGAAAGCCAATTCCGAGAATCCATTTCCGATTTACCCTTCAAGTCGTAATTAGCCTCGACCATAATTTGTGGATCGTTACGATCCAGCCGTACCCGGTCGTGAGGTCCCGATACCTATGAGGACGCACCGATTTTCAAATCCCCGCACAAGCTGACGCTCGTCCTGCTCTTGAGCGCTTCCATGCTCTTGATTGCCGGTTTGCCTCTGCTGCCTGACCCGTTTCAAAGTAAGCACTACTATGGACGCAGTATCTCCGGGAAGGCACCGGATTTCCTGCTTCAGGATGTCAAAGGTCAGGCCGTCAAACTATCAGATGACCGGGGCAATTTTGTCTACCTGATGTTCGGTTACCTGGGTTGCAAGGACGTCTGCCACAATCAGGCGCTGACCCTGCTGAATCTCAACCAGCAGGTCACTTCGGAGCGGGTTCAGTTTCTTTATGTCGGGATGGACCCCGAACATGATACCGCAGAGAAGATTTCCACATATTTTGATAGTCGAGGCGGGAATTTCACCGGATTGATGGCCAACGATCCGCACCACGCACAACAGGTGGCTGCCGACTATCATGCCTACTTCTCCTATGCGCCCGGGCATAGTGAGGGACAGCCCCGGATTGACCATCCGGGATACATCTATCTCATAGATCCGCAAGGCAGATTGCAACTCGTTTACAGCGGAGGCTTTCTGAGTCTTGAAAGGATGCTTCGCGATCTGAATGCGATAGCCATCGATGTGACATGACAACCCTGAAGAGACTTGACCATGCCCACCACTCAGAAGAAATCCACCCTTTCCTCAAGCGATGAACTGCTGCGTAACGACCGAATCCTGTTTGTCATCATCATGGCACATCTTCCGGTCACCATGTTTCTGGTTCCCATGGGGTACGGCACCTCAGGTTTCGCCATCTTTGCCTCACTCATCGTGGGTGTATTGGCGGGTGCCGCATATGCCTTGCTGCGCGGAACCCTGGGTTTCAGCATCGTGGCTGGTGTCCTGCTGATGGCGATTTCCGCCATCATGATCCAATCCCAATTGGGCCGCATCGAGATGCATTTCCATATTTTTGGTGCGCTGGCGTTGTTGCTCATTTACCGAAACTGGATACCGGTGGTGGCGGCAGCGGGAGCCATTGCCGTGCATCATCTGGCATTGACCGGGCTGCAACTGGCCAATGCCAGCATCGGCGAAATGCCGGTTATGATTTTCAATTATGGCTGTTCCTGGGGAATTGCTTTTTTGCATGCGGCATTCGTGGTTTTCGAGAGTGCCATTCTGATCTATTACGCGGTGATCATGCGCCGTGACGAACGTGCCGTCGGTGAATTGGTGAAGGCCGTACACAAGGTGGATCTGGAGAACGATTTGAGAGTTCGCATCAATACCGGAGACGAGAGCGCCATCACCGAGGCGTTCAATGCCATGATGGGAAAATTCTCATCCCTGGCCCATGATGTGGCCGAGGCCTCAAGCCAGGTCACCCGGCTGGCGAATCAGGTGGAGGGTATCGCACATGCGACGCAGGAGGAGATCGGCCATCAGCATCACGAGACGCAACAGGCGGCAAGCGCCGTTACAGATATGATCCGCAGTGTCGATGAAGTGGCCAAGAATACCCTGGCGGCCGCTGAGGCGGCCGCCAATGCGGACAAACTGGCAAAATCGGGATACGCTTTGTTCGACAATGCGGAAAAGATCACTGCGGATCTGCAAAAAACCATGGGTGAGGCGTCTGAATCGATACGCATGCTGGAAGTAAACGCCGACAGCATCGGTTCGGTAGTGGATGTGATTCGGGGTATTTCGGAACAGACCAACCTGCTGGCCCTGAATGCCGCCATCGAGGCAGCCCGCGCGGGTGAATACGGGCGCGGTTTTGCGGTGGTCGCGGATGAAGTGAGAACCTTGGCGCAACGCACCCAGGAATCGACCCAGGAGATTCAGAAGATCATTGAGAAACTGCAGGTCGATACCGAATCCTCGGTCACCAAAATCGGATACGGACAGGACGCCTCTACACGGACTTCCACCGAGATTCAGAAAGCTGGGCAGGCCTTGCAGGAGATTCTGGTATCGGTGGCTGAAATCAGTCGGATGAACAGTGAAATCGTGAATGCGGTTCAGGTCCAGTCCCAGATGTCGGAAAATTTGAGCCATAACATCCAAAGCATCACCCGTACCAGTCAATCGGCAGTGGACAAGGCCCAGGAGAACGCCAAATCAGCCGACGATTTGATTGATGTGGCCAATAAAGTGCATCGTGTGGTTTCAGGCTATCAGTTTTGAGCAGGGTGGCCGGGTTAATAGAATTCGCGGCCGATGAACTCGGTACAGTACCGTACGGTTTCTGGATCACCCAGTATCCTCTTGTGGCCTAATCCCCGGGTTGTCAGCAACTGTGCCCGGGTATGCTGCTCGATCAGCCTCAAGGCGTGTGCATGGGGCACTTCCCGGTCCTGTGTGTCATGTACGAGCAGAACGTCACATTCAACGGTTTGAATTGTGTTCATGGGAGATAGCTCAGGCCAGTCCCAGGCTTCCCGGACCTGGACTGAGTATTTTCGGTGTGCTTCCTTCATCATGGCCAGCAATACCGGTTCGCTCAGTTCAAAGACTTCCGCGAACCTCCGGGTGATCCAGTGGATATCGTCGAAACAGGCGATCAACACCAGTTTCCCTGCCTTAAGGTCATAACGGGACTGGGCCAGCAGTGCAGTACCGCAACCGAAGGAATGCCCTACCAGGGTGTCGATCGGCCCCAGTTGCTTCCCCAGAGCGGCGAGTATTCTGCTTACCTCGAGCATATGGGTCCGTTTACCTGGTGAATTACCGTGGGCTGGGGCATCGAAGGCGACGGCTCGGTAGCCACTGCGAACCAGGGCTTCGATCAGTGCATGGAATTGTACGCCCTGTCCGCCCCAGCCGTGACTGAACAGCACAACCGGCCCGGTTCCCCAGCTGCGGATCGCAATCTGCCGGCCTTGGATATTCTGCAGAGCGAATTCAGACTGCTCATACAGGCGCCGCTCCATTGGGTTGAGCGGGAATTTGGGCGGTGTGGTAAAGGACCGCAATGCCAGTTTTCCAGTCAGTCCGGGTGATAGGCTGCCCGCAACCCGAAATATGAGGCGCGATGAGGCAAGAAACAGCCATTGCCGAAATGCCTGTCGACGACCCACAAAGGGATTGCGATTGAGATCTTGTCTGGGAGCGTTGTTCATCTGTGGACGGATTGAAAAACATCGAAAATTTCGAGCAGGAATGATACTGTTTCATGCATCGTTCGGGTATGGACGATAAAACAAACAGCGTTTATAAAAACAGCTGAAGCCGCGAATAAATGAGCGGTGTTTATATAATAAAAACAACATCATGCCTCAGTTCGTGGCATGATTTGCATTTGGGAATTGTCACAGATCAAGGTTTCACCATATTACGCTGGTTTGAAGGTGCGCCTTGTGCAATAGATCACTGTGCTGGATCCTAAAAAGTGTGATATTGATCACCGCCCTTGCACAGATAGGGAAAGTCGCTTTTACACATACAGACGAACACATTGATCGTGTTAAACGGGAGTAGACATGGGAAGAAGGGGAGAACACAGCAAGTCCGAAATCGAAAACATGGCATTGGAAGCCGCCGAACGACTGATCGAAACTCAGGGTTACAGCGGGTTGTCAGCGCGCAAGGTTGCAACTGCCATCGGCTACACAGTCGGTAGTCTCTATTTCGTTTTCAAAAATCTGGATGAGCTGATTCAACGGGTCAATGGCCGTACCCTGGATCAACTCTACATGGTGCTGAAGGACTCACTGGCGGAATGCCGTCATCCTCAGGACTGCCTGTATGCCTTGGCTCGGCCTACATCGAGTATGCCTCACAACACGCCCATCGCTGGCGCATGGTGTTTGAGCACCAACCCGAGGGTGAAGGGCTGCTCAAAGAGATCTACGAAGACAAGGTGGATCGGGTTTATGCTCTGGTTGAGCGGCAACTGGCCGCATTGACTTTGAATCGTGTCTCTGAAGAGGAGATTGCTCTGGCAGCCCGGGCACTCTGGAGCGGGGTTCACGGCATCGCGATCCTGAGAATTAATTATCAACTGCAGCCAGAAGGACAAAAATCCGTCCTGCCGTTGATGGAGCATCTCATCAGTCACTACCTGGCTGGTTTCGATCTCGAGCAGGGCGAGGGCGATTCCTTGCAGCAACAGGTTGTATGATGCTCTCTGAGGTCTTTTCGGCCACCATCCAATAAGTGGTCCGCCACCGTCCCGACCCGATAGGTGAGACGGTGGTGGACACTCCCAGCACCTGATCTCAGGGTCATTGCCCCAGGCAGGTTCCCTATCTGCCGAGGCCACCTGACAAAACGGTATCTCGCCGATTCCTCCATATCATAAAGCCACATCAGATGCATAACCCAGGAAAATGCTTGGTATATCTTGGCGTTTTTCGTGTAGAATCCCCCGCCAAGTAATATCGGTAACATGACCAGCCCCGCATCATGGGCTGCCATCAGGAGTAATAGACGATGTCAGATCTGACACAAGATTCCGTAAAAGAGGCAATCAAAGGCTATGTCGAGCCGCATCTCAACAAGGACCTGGTCACGGCCAAAGCTGTCAAGGGTGTCGAGATCGAGGGTGGTAAGGTCAAGGTTGCGGTCGAACTCGGTTTCCCCGCCAAGGGTTGTCTCAACGATATCGAATCGGCGCTGAGTGAGAAGATCCAGGCATTGCCCGGTGTGTCCTCCGTTGAGGTCAACATCACCATAAAAATCGTGGCACACTCGGTGCAGAAGGCGCTCAAGCCGATTGATAACATCAAAAACATCATCGCAGTCGCTTCCGGCAAGGGCGGCGTGGGCAAGTCCACCACCGCAGTGAATCTGGCCCTGGCCCTGGCAGAAGAGGGCGCCAAAGTCGGTGTGCTGGATGCGGATATCTACGGTCCTTCACAACCCCGCATGCTGGGTATTACCGGCAAGCCGGAGTCCAAGGACGGAAAAACCCTCGAGCCCATGACCGGTTATGGCCTGCAGGCCATGTCCATCGGTTTCCTGATTGATGAGGAGACCCCCATGATCTGGCGTGGTCCCATGGTTACCCAGGCGCTGGAGCAACTGCTGAACGACACCAACTGGGACGATCTGGATTACCTGGTGGTCGACCTGCCCCCGGGCACCGGTGACACCCAGTTGACCCTGGCGCAGAAGGTGCCGGTTTCCGGAGCGGTGATCGTGACGACCCCCCAGGACATCGCGCTGCTGGACGCCCGCAAAGGCCTCAAGATGTTTGAAAAGGTTGAGGTGCCGGTGCTCGGTATTGTGGAGAACATGAGTATTCACATCTGTTCCAACTGCGGTCATGAGGAACACATCTTCGGCCAGGGTGGCGGCTCTTCCATGGCCAACCAGTACCATGTGGACCTGCTCGGCGCACTGCCTCTTGATATCCGTATCCGGGAGGAGACGGATGGTGGTAAACCCACGGTTGTGGCGGAGCCGGATGCTCGGATCTCCCAGATCTACCGGGAAATCGCTCGTAAGACAGCGGCCAAGCTGTCGCTGCAGGCCAAGGATTACGCGGCCAAATTCCCCAACATCGTGATCCAGAACAACTGATTACAATCGGATCTGTCCGGGCGGAAATATTCCGTCCGGACGGAACACCCCCGTTTCCGAATGCGGCCGCCCTGGCCTTTGTCGAACGGCATCGCCTTACCCCAGAAACAAACAATACCCTTGATTTTCGGGCTTGCAGACGAGTAATCGTCCTGCCTGCTTGTGGTTGTCTCGGCGAATGCGGCTGGGATCGGTTCAGAGCTCAAGCCAGCTCATGTCACCGGAAAGCCGTTGCCAGCGGTTGAGAATGGTGCAGAACAGTGCGGCGGTCTGTTCCGTGTCATAGATCGCGGAATGGGCCTGAGCGCCATCCCACTCCAGTCCTGCCGCCTTGGCCGCGCGGGCCAGAACGGTTTGGCCATAGACCATACCGGCCAGTGAGACCGTGTCAAAGGTACTGAACGGATGAAACGGGTTTCGTTTGATGGCGCACCGGGCCACAGCGGCATTGAGGAAACTCAAATCGAAAAAGGCGTTGTGACCCACCAGGATGGCCTTCTTGCAGCCGCTGGCCTTGACGGCCTTGCGAATGGGAGAAAACAGTGCTCTCAAGCCCTCCGCTTCCGGAACCGCCTGACGGAATGGGTGATCCGGGTCGATTCCATTGAATTCAAGTGCCTTGGGGTCGATGTGGGCTCCTTCGAAGGGTTGAATATGGCAGGCATGGGTTTCCACCGGGTGCAGCATTCCCTCATCGTCCATGGCCAGCAGGGTCGCGGCAATCTCCAGGAGTGCGTCCCGGTTCGGATCGAATCCAGCGGTCTCCAGATCCACTACGACGGGTAGAAAACCTCTGAACCTTTGTGAAATGATGGGGTTGAACACGACTTCGGACATCACCCCATTGTAATACGTTCAAGAGGCGAATTCGATGAGGCATACTGTTAAATCCCCGTAGACAAGAAGGGTAACCGTTTGTAACAATCAGCAGGGGATTCTGGTGGGAAGTCAGGGCTGGCGGTATGATAGCCGACATTGTCTCAAACCTTATCAAGTTGCCCGCTCGTGAATAGATGGATGTACATGCCAGCCCTGATACTGCTCTTGCTGCTGTTCATGTCAGGCTGCGCCAGTATGGAAAGTCAGCATGGTTCGGATCCTCTGGAGTCATTCAATCGGGGTTCCGATCAGTTCAATCAGGAGTTCGATCGGGCGATCGCCAAGCCCGTCGCCAAGGGGTATCGCTATATCACGCCGACGGTCGTAGATCTGGGCGTGACAAATTTTTTCAATAATCTCGCTGATATACCCTCTGCCGCAAACAATCTTTTGCAACTCAAACCCGGACGCGCCCTGTCGGACATTGGACGGGTTTGTATCAATTCCACCCTGGGGATTTTCGGCCTCTTCGATGTGGCTAGCGATATGGGAATTCCCAGTTACAAGGAAGATATGGGGCAGACCCTGGGTTATTGGGGCGTGGGGGATGGGGATACACCCTATCTGGTGATCCCGTTTTTCGGCCCGACCACATTGCGGGATCTTGTAGGGCGGGTAGGCGACTTCATGATCAACCCGGTGGTATATCCGACCCAGACAGCGTTCTACACCCTTGTTACTCTGAACTATGTCGATATCCGTGCCGACCTGCTGGAAGCCGGAGATGTCCTGGATGAGGCTGCGGTGGACCGTTATGCCTTCCTGCGCGAATTCTATCTGCAGCGGCGACGCTCACAGATCGATGACGGGATGAATCAGGCGGACGATGAACTGTTCGATGAATCCCTGTTCATGGATGATGTGCCGCCAGCGGAAGATCCCCAGTAACACGACCGCATCGGATGGAACTGAGGGTGTTTCCGACCGGGTCAGGCGGCACTCGAGGACTCAGTCAGACGCCAGCCGATGGTCTGCCCCGCTTTCAGTGGTATCACCCGCTCAGTACCGAACGGGTAGCTGTCCGGTACCTTCCAGTCCTGTTTTTCCAAAGTAATCCTTTCCCGGTTGCGGGGTAAGCCATAGAAATCCGCACCGTGAAAACTGGCAAACCCTTCCAGCCGGTCCAGCGCGTTTGCCTGCTCAAAGACCTCTGCGTAGAGTTCCAGCGCCGCATGAGCGGTGTAGCAACCGGCGCAACCACAGGTGTTTTCCTTGGCCTGCTGGGCATGCGGCGCGCTGTCCGTGCCGAGAAAGAAGCGCGGGTCGCCACTGATTGCAGCCTCGATAAGCGCCTCCTGGTGGCGAGCACGCTTGAGGATGGGCAGACAGTAGTAATGGGGCCGTATACCCCCGGCAAGCATCGCATTGCGGTTGAATAGCAGGTGTTGCACCGTGATCGTGGCACCGATCGGCCCGCCCGCTTCCCGCACGAACGCGACCGCATCCCGGGTGGTGACATGTTCGAACACGATGCGCAGCTCAGGAAAATCCTTGCGTAGCGGTACCAGATGCCGGTCGATGAAAACCCTCTCCCGATCAAAGATGTCGACGGCCGTATCCGTCACTTCCGCATGGATCAATAACGGCAGCTCTTCCTGCTGCATGGTTTCGAGTACCGGATAGAGGGATTCGATCCGGTTTACTCCGGAGTCGGAATTGGTCGTGGCGCCTGCCGGGTAGAGTTTGATGCCGTGAACGAAGCCGCTCCGCTTGGCGTTTATCACCTCGTCGGGTATCAAACGGTCGGTCATGTAGAGCGTCATCAGAGGCGTAAATCCACTGTTTGAAGGCAGGGACTCGAGAATGCGCTGGCGATAGGCCAGGGCCATCTGTGTGTTGACAACCGGGGGCTTGAGATTGGGCATGATGATGGCGCGGCCAAACCGCTCGGCGGTATGGCCGACCACGGCGGCCAGTGCCTGGTCATCGCGCAGGTGAAGATGCCAGTCGTCGGGTCGGGTCAGGGTGATCTGCATGGTACGGCGAGCTCGGTGTGAATTTGAAAATTTCTATACAGGAATGTCCTGCGATTGAAATTTATAAATTGTTAAATTTAGTAAATACTAATATTCTACACGTCGAAAGCTATGCGGTACCTGCTTTCTCACGCAATCTAAAATCGCATTCTATCTCGAGGAGAGTGAAAAATGAAAAAAACCATTCAAGTTGCCGCTGCTGCCGCACTGATTGCTGCTTCCGCTACCGCTTCCGCATGGTGGGGTCCTGGTTACAACCGTGGTTGGGGCAATGACGGTTGGGGCGACGGCTGGGGTGATGGCTCCGGTGACTTCAGTTTCGGCATGAGCGGCAGTGCACGTGGTTCCGGTTACGGTCGTGGATACGACTCCTGGCGTGATAGCTATGGCTATGGTCCTTATGGCTATGGTCCTTACGGCTATGCACCTTACGGTTACGGCTACCCGGTAGCACCTGGCGCTCCTGTGGCTCCGGCTGCTCCCGCTGCGCCGGCCAAATAAGGCTGACTGAGCTGGTATAAGGAATTACTCGGCACAGGGACGTGCCATAAAACAAACAACGCATAGATTTCAAATTACAAATTTTTGGGTGTCGACATGAAAAAAGTTTCTATCATTGCTGCGGCGATCGCTATGGCTGCGAGTTCCGCAACCGTGAATGCCTGGTGGGGCAACAACTGGGGTGACGATATGTTCGGTGACGGTTTTGGCGCCGGCGACTTCGACTTCTCGTTCAACATGCGTGCGCACGGCAACGGCTACGGTCGTGGCTATGGTCGCGGTTACGGTTACGATTATCCTTACTATGGCTATGCACCTTACGGTGCTCCGGCTCTGACTGAAGAGCAGCAAGCTGCCGTCAGTGAACAGCAGAAGGCCTTCGCCGAGCAACAGAAAGCTTTCGCTGAGCAGCAGCAGAAAGCCTTCGAGCAGGCTGTTACCGCACAGCGTGAATATGCTGAGAAGTTCAACGCCGATCCTTTCGCCAACATGGAAGCCGAAATGAAAGCGCGTCAGGAACAGCACGAAGCTGAAATCGCCAAGATGCAGGCCCGTTATGACAGCATGGCTCAGAACCGTCCGGAGATGCCGGAATCCATCGCCAAAATGATGGAAGAGTCCAAAGCCCGTCGCGACGAAATGGTCAAAGAGATGGAAAGCCGTCGTGCCGAAGCCATGAAGCAGATGGAAGAGCGTCGTAAGGTTGCCATGGAGCGCAAGCCTTTCGAAATGCCGGCTTTCGCAAACCGCAAAGACATCTGATGTGAAGTCTTCGGGTTAATTGTTCGGAACCGTTCCGAATAACGGTCCTGATACAATGGAAAAAGGCGCGTCCTCAATCGGGGACGCGCCTTTTTTATGTCTGAGAGAGCGAGTTTTCAGGCGTCTCGCCAGGCCATTTTTGATGCCACTGTTTTTATTGAATTCAATCGTAAAAACAGTGAATTAAGTCAAGAAAAATATTTTCAAAAGAACGCTGAAATCGTCATCATCTTGCTGTATATTACGCGGATCAATTCAAACTATTACTAATCCAAATAGTCTTTCAATGTCCAGGCAGGCAACTCGATTGTCCGGATGGGGAAGAGTATGCTCAGGACTTTAGTTCGTCCTGTGTCAAACCGAATAGCCAGAGAATAACAATGCCGAGCAGACCCGATATCGACCCAATTGAAACACAGGAGTGGCTGGATGCACTGGAGGCCGTGCTGGAGAATGAGGGTGTGGAGCGAGCCCACTTCCTGATCGAGCGCTTGGTCGACAAGGCGCGCCGTTCCGGCGCTCACCTGCCGTTCAGTGCAAACACCGCCTATGTCAACACCATTCCTGTCACCAAGCAGCAACGTTTTCCGGGTGACCGCGCCATGGAGCGCCGGATCCGTTCCTTTATTCGTTGGAATGCGATGGCCATGGTGGTTCAGGCGAACCGGATCTCCACCGAACTGGGTGGCCATATCTCGAGTTTCGCCTCCAGCGCCACCCTGTTCGATGTGGGGTTCAATCACTTCTTTCGTGCTCCAAGCAAGGAACGGGATGGGGATCTGATTTTCTTCCAGGGCCACTCCGCTCCGGGTGTCTACGCACGGGCCTACATGGAAGGCCGGCTCAGTGAGGAACAGTTGTACAGTTTTCGCCAGGAGGTGGACGGACATGGTCTGTCATCCTATCCCCATCCCTGGTTGATGCCCGGCTTCTGGCAGTTTCCCACGGTATCCATGGGACTGGGACCGCTGATGGCTATTTATCAGGCCCGCTTCATGCGCTACCTGCATGATCGAGGTGTGGTGAATACCGAGGAACGTAAGGTCTGGGCATTCTGCGGTGACGGTGAAATGGATGAACCGGAGGCCCTGGGTGCCATCTCGCTTGCCGGGCGTGAACGGCTCGACAACCTGGTGTTCGTGATCAACTGTAACCTGCAGCGACTGGACGGACCGGTGCGGGGTAACGGCAAGATCATCCAGGAACTGGAAGGCGTGTTCCGGGGTGCGGGATGGAATGTGCTGAAGGTGATCTGGGGCGGATATTGGGATCCCCTGTTGGCTCGGGACAAGAACGGCATCCTGCTGAAACGCATGGAAGAGTGTGTGGATGGTGATTACCAGGCCTACAAGGCCAAGGGCGGTGCCTATACCCGGGAACACTTTTTTGGCCGGTATCCGGAACTCAAGGAGATGGTGGCCAACATGACCGATGAGGATATCTGGCGCCTGAACCGAGGTGGTCATGATCCCCACAAGGTGTATGCCGCCTACGCGGAAGCAACCGCCCACAAGGGCCAGCCGACGGTGATCCTGGCCAAAACCGTGAAAGGCTACGGCATGGGGATTGCCGGTGAGGGTCAGAACATCACCCATTCCCAGAAGAAGATGGGTGAAGCGGCGCTTAAGGCGTTCCGTGATCGGTTCAATATCCCGATTTCGGATGATCAGATCGGTGCGGCACCCTTCTACAAGCCGCCGTCGGACAGCGCTGAGATGAAATACATGCACGATCAGCGCAGCAAGCTCGGTGGTTTCCTGCCGCAACGGCGAACCAAGGTGGAACCCCTGAAGGTGCCGACCCTGGATACCTTCAAGGCGCTTCTCGAAGGCAGCGGGGATCGTGAACAGTCGACCACCATGGCCTTTGTCCGGCTGCTCAACATGCTGGTGCGGGACAAGACTCTGGGCAAGCAGATCGTCCCGATCGTGCCCGACGAGGCGCGCACTTTCGGCATGGAAGGGATGTTTCGCCAACTGGGTATCTACTCATCCGTGGGTCAATTGTATGAACCGGTGGATGCCGATCAGGTGATGTTCTATCGGGAAGACAAGAAAGGTCAGATCCTGCAGGAAGGTATCAACGAGGCTGGTGCGATGTCGTCCTGGATCGCAGCCGCCACCTCCTACAGCAATCACGGGGTCAGCATGATCCCATTCTACATCTACTACTCGATGTTCGGTTTTCAACGCATTGGCGACTTGGCCTGGGCTGCGGGGGATATGCAGGCCAGAGGATTCCTGCTGGGCGGCACCGCCGGCCGGACCACCCTGGCGGGCGAGGGTCTGCAACACCAGGACGGTCACAGTCATCTTATGGCATCGACGATTCCCAACTGCGTGGCCTATGACCCGACCTTTGCCTATGAACTGGCAGTGATCATTCAAGACGGTATGCGTCGGATGTACCAGGAACAGGAGAACATCTTCTACTACATCACGGTGATGAACGAGAACTACATTCAGCCTGCCATGCCCGAAGGCGTGGAGGAAGGCATCGTTCGCGGTCTCTACCCGCTGCAGGAGGGCGGCAAGAGCAAGAAGCGGGTGCAACTCATGGGCAGCGGCACCATCCTGCGTGAAGTGACTGCTGCGGCGGAACTCCTGGAGAAGGACTTCAAGGTCTCTGCGGATATTTGGAGCGCGACCAGTTTCAATGAATTAAGACGCGAGGGACTGGAGGTCGAACGCTGGAATACCCTGCATCCCGATGCGGAACCCAGGATCAGTTATGTCACTCAGTGCTTGTCCGGTCGGAAAGGGCCGGTGATCGCGGCCACCGATTATATCCGCGGCTATGCGGACCAGATTCGTGCCTTCGTGCCGGCCCGCTACTCGGTGCTGGGTACCGATGGCTATGGCCGCAGTGACATGCGCAGTCAGCTGCGCAAGTTTTTTGAAGTCAATCGCTATTACATCGTTATTGCAGCGTTGAAAGCGCTGGTCGATGAAGGCGGTCTCGAGGCGGATGTGGTCAATAAGGCCATCAAGCAATACAAGATCGATCCGGAAAAGCCCAATCCCATGCATGTGTAGCCAAGAGTCTCCTGGCTTCCGGTGTGGGGCGATCATATACGCCTGAGCGAAACAGTGACTGCCTGAAGGGCAAAAGAGGATAAGCAGTGGGTAAAACGACAGAGGTAGTGTTACCGGATATCGGTGACTTCGAATCGGTTGAGATCATTGAGATTCTGGTCTCTGAAGGAGACCAGGTCTCGGTGGATGACTCGCTGCTGACCCTTGAAAGCGACAAGGCCACGATGGAGATTCCCTCCCCTCACAGTGGCGTGGTGAGCAATCTGCGAGTCAAGGTAGGTGATCGGATCAGTGAGGGCGATGTCATACTCAGTATCGAAGTGAACGACGCTCCGGTCGAATCCGAGGAACCATCCGCCTCGGCAGGACCGCCACCTGCAGCTGAGGAACTTGAAACGGTACAGGCTCCGGCGCCAACGCCCAGTGAGGAACCGGTCGCGCAGGCCAGCAGCGGACGCCGACCCGGTGATAAGGAACTCCGGGTGCCTCCGGTGCCCCAGGGACTGGCTGAACCGGGAGGGCAGGGGAAAGCCCACGCAAGTCCCGCGGTACGCCGCCTCGCCCGGGAACTGGGGGTGGACCTGTCGTTGGTAAAAGGCAGGGGACCTAAAGCGCGTATCCTCAAGGATGATGTGCATCAATTCGTCAAACAGTCCCTGCAACGGGGTAAGGCAGGACGCCCTGCCGGCGGCGGTCTGGCGCTACCATCCGCACCCGAGGTGAATTACAGCCGCTTCGGTGAAGTGGAAACCCGTCCCCTGGGACGGTTGAAAAAACTCAGTGGCGCTCACCTGCACCGTTGCTGGTTGACTGTCCCCCATGTCACCCAGTTCGATGAGGCGGATATTACTGAGTTGGAGGCATTTCGTGTCGCACAGAAATCCCAGGCCCAACGCCGTGAACTGCGCCTGACCCTGATGCCTTTTCTCATGAAAGCGGTGGCGGCGGCATTGCGGGAGATGCCCCAGTTCAATGCTTCCCTGGATGCCGAGGGGGAATCATTGGTATTCCGCAAATATGTGCATATCGGGGTGGCGGTGGACACTCCGAATGGCCTGGTAGTGCCGGTCATCCGGGACGTTGACCAGAAGGGTATCTTCGAGCTATCGGCAGAACTTATGGCGATCAGTGAAAAGGCCCGTGACGGTAAGCTGGCGCCAGGCGACATGCAGGGTGGTTGCTTTTCGATTTCCAGCCTGGGGGGTATCGGCGGCACCGCGTTCACCCCCATTGTCAACGCCCCCGAGGTGGCCATTCTCGGCATTTCCCGAAGCAGCATGCAACCGGTCTGGGACGGTACGGCATTTCAGCCGCGCCTGATGTTGCCCCTCTCCCTGTCTTACGACCACCGCGTGATTGACGGAGCGGAGGGGGTTCGTTTCACCGGCCTGTTGACCACTCTTTTGAGTGATATTCGAACTTTACTGCTATAAAAAAAGTAACAGTTGTCGCCCCAGAGCCCCTTGGTGGGTTCTGGAATCACCGGCCTCTGAACCTGTGCTGATGCTTTGTCAGAATTGTTAAAAATTCTGACAATCATAAAGTTGTCGGGTTTTTGACCGATACAACGGTCAGATATCAACCTTTGCAGGGGATGGCTGGTTCCGACTCGACAGGAAGTCGAGAGGTGGAATGTTGGCTCCCTGAATTTGCTTTTTTTACGCATAACAGACTGATTATACAGCTAATATTGGTAATATTGACGCCTTCTGCATTGGCCGGAAGCGTGAAAAATGAACCAATATTACCCCTCACCATGGACCCGGATCTGGATCCCAGACTGGTGGCCCTGGGGGATCGTCTGTTCCATGATAAGCGACTCTCCCAGGACAACAGCCTGAGTTGTGCCTCCTGTCATCTGCTCTCCTCCGGTGGTACCGACAAGAAACCCCGCTCCATGGGGGTGGGCGGTGCCATGGGTGTGATCAAACGCTGCCAGCCAGGGAAAGCGAAGCGAAGGCTGGTAGTCCCCGGTAGTCGCGAGGCGATACTGGAAACCCGACGTGCCGTAGGCGC
>JBEVVH010000001.1:25355-88181 GCA_040507245.1 Candidatus Thiodiazotropha sp. | reverse complement strand
TCAAGCACTTCGCGTGGTAATTTTCTTGCATCGATTTTCTCTTCCATGGAAGAGGAGTATATCAGATATACTTAGTCGCCAGGTTAATATCATGCGTGAGAATCAGAATAATGCCACACACATCAATAATATTTGTTCAACCATTCTACAACATGCCCATGCATTTCATCCTCCCACTCCTTCATGGACAGGATATGATTCGCTTCTGGGATGGTTATAACCTGATATTCCGATTGATAGGGTTTCAACTGGCCACGGTAGATATTTTCAAATTTTTCCTCAAACTCCCACAACAAACGATCCGCTTCACTGTAGATCACCAGCATTTTCTTTCTATCTCGAACCATCCGAAAGAAAGCTGGCGCAAACTTGGGATTCGTATTGGTTCCCTGCAGAGCGGGTGGCAACTCCGCTTCCGATACTTCATCGCGACGTTCAAACATCGATCTAAGCTTTTTTGTCACTAGCCTGAAAGGTTTCGTGAAAATTTTAAATATCACCCGGAAATCGCTCTTGAATGTCAGGAGCCGTTTCCACGATTCCCAGTCACTGAGTTTTTTCACATAGCCATCCTTGAGCGAATTTAATTGGCCGTCTGTTACAAATTTTGAGAAGTTGTCTTCGCCACCCTCGAATACATTAATCAACCCCAGACTCAGCAAGCCGGATACACGTTTATCGCCACAGCCCGCCAGCATACCGGTGATAGCGCCGCCACACAGTCCTCCCAGTACAAAGTCATTCTGGGCGTAGGCCTGCGAAAGCCAATCCACGGCGTCAATCGTGTCATCGACGTAGCGACCGTCTTGAATGCTGTTATACACATTCACCAGAACCGATTCATCAATCGTTCCTTCCGAGTCACCCAAACCATAAAAGTCGAATCGTAAAACATTCAGCCCATGATCCACGAGAACTCTGGATAGTTTGTTGTACATCCGATGAGGACCCACGCGCATCTTGATACCGGGAGACAGCAAGAGCACGGTCGTTTTCGAATCTGCTTGATCCGGTTGCTCAAAAATCCCGAACAGCTTTTGACCGTTTCTGTTTTGAAAAGCTACTGGTGTCGACAACATCGCTCAATCCAACCAATTCAATGTATGTTCGAGGAGATTATCCGCCCGGTCGTAGAAGGTTTTTATCTCTTTCCAGAAGGGCTCCTCCGGGGCCTTGTCCAGAAGTGATTTTTCTCCAAAGCGCGCGAAAAACTCCTGATACTGCTTATTGATCGGCTGCTTAATGTTTTTAACAATTTGGATAATACAGCAGGAGGTAGATTCATCGAACTCCAGGTTCGTCATATCAAGTGACGACAAGTCCTGAAAATAGGGATATGTCAGATAGTACCCTTCAACATTGATCGGAATACCTGATTTCATCTGCGCAATGAGATCCTCCCGGGTCACTTCCACTTTACCCTTAACGGCCATCTGAGCAGCCAGATTACTGCGCAATATCTCCTGCATATATCGCTCCCCACTCAGTATTGGGTCCCACAAAACAAGTGCGTCAATATCATCTCTGCGAGAGGCAACATGCGCTGCCAATGTAGCACCTAATCTCAAACCAAAAAGGCCTAGTCGCTCAACGCTTGGAAAGCTTTTCTTGATGTGAGCAATGGCCGCTTCAATATCCAGGTAGTGTTGTTCCAGAGAGGAGTCTAGAAAATCGCCATCGCTGTCCCCGTGACCCCGAAAATCGAATCGGATGACCAGGTACCCTCGTTCACACAAGGCTCTGGCGGTTGTGACGTAGACACGATGGCTCCATAACTTCTCCTCCGCGAAAGGATGTACGAAAACAAAGGCACTGGCAGGTGCCGGATCTTCGGGGAGATGTTCGATAACGAACAACCGTTCACCAGAGGAATCGATAAATTTCACTTCTTCGTTCATAGTTTTCGTAATATTCCCCAGCAGAACCTGTATGTATTTTTACAATCTGGGCCTGAATCTAAGGATATTGGTACCTCGATCCTCAGAAATAACCGCTCTGGCCTTTCAGCGTTTTCCAATGTGACAGCCACCAATTACTGGCTTCTCGTCGATTCGATCTGTGCCAGGATCGTCTGCACACATGATTCCAACTGTTCAATTACTGACCGGGTTTCAGCCTCATCCCGATCATAAGGGTCGATCACTTCAACCGATCCGTGATCTGTGAAACCGCCGATCCAGACCGTCTTGCTCAAGCCCGCGGCATCCATCTCATACAAAAGATCCCAGTTCTTGCGGTCCATGATGATGATCAGATCCGCCCATTCGAGGTCCAGATGGTTAATCTTGCGAGAGCGATGAGCGGATAGGTCATAGCCTCGCGGCTCCAGGAGTTTCAAATAATCTTCAGTGCATTGACGTCCCTGTTTATCAAAGAACCCTGCAGATCGAATTTCAAGCCCACTGACCTGAGACTGCATGCTCAACAGGTAGGCGACCAGAGGACTACGGTAAATATTGCCGTAACACAAAACCAGTATCCGGTGTACCGGCCCGGCTGAGTGAAACGCCGTTTCGCTGTGCATACGCGCAGAGCGCAATACACGCCAATGCCGATACCTTCTGATGACGGCCCTGACCAACCTGGTCGGCAGTTGCATCACCGACTGCTTGACTGATAACTCGCTGTTCACTAGACGGCAAAATCAAGACGCTGCAACACGTCAGTAACCGTAGTAAAACGAAAATCCTTGATGAGTTGCCTCAGACGGGCTTCGAATTTCTCGATATTGTTGTAGTGGCGAAACTCAGAAAGCCTGCTGGATTTGATCCGCGGTTGACCTTCATCAATCTCCCAGGGGTGCATGTAGAAAATGGACGGCACCCGGTCTTTCCGGTTAACACGCCCTAATCCCGCCCTCGTCAACCAGTAGGGAAAGAGTCGGAAATAGCCACCACCACTGATTGGAAAGCGCTTACTGCCAAGTCCTACTGTTGATAGGGGATATTCAACAATCTGTTGATTTTTCTGGGTCTCGTACAAATGCGGTACGGTCTTTGCGCCGGGTATCCCATAACGATCATGCATGATTGGAAATATGCTTGAATCGTAGACAAAGCCTAAATCGCACAATATATCCAAAGCCCACAGGGACTGTTTGGTGATGGAATAACTGGCAGCCCTGTAACCCTTTACCGGCAGACCGACAATATCCTCAAGCACCTGTTTCGATCTCGAAGTCTCTTCCAGGAATATCTCCGGGGTTTGGCGATAGATCAGGTCGTGGCTGTAGCCGTGACAGGCCACCTCGTGGCCTCTTTGAGATAATTCCCGAATCAGTCCGGGATGACGTTCTGCAATCCATCCGAGTACGAAGAAAGTAGCCTTGATCGCGTTTTCGTCAAAGATATCGAGAATCCGATGAGTATTGCGTTCAACCCGGGATTCAAACTTTTCCCAGTTATCTTTCGTCACCTGTTTCGCAAAAGCGGAAACCTGATAATAGTCTTCCACATCCACGGTCATGGCATTGAGCATCTCGCCAGAGGCAAGTGTCTGAGGGCTGATTTTTACTGCAGGATCTGTCATATGCGTTTCACTATTCGCCCCTAGTGGAATCACCGGAACGGGGGGCGATGTCAGGAGCCCGTTCTCGAAACCGATATTCGATCTCTCCGATCGTTTGCTCGACAAAGGTCTGCAACACCTTTTGCATCTCTTCATACTGTCCCGTGCCGGTGGTCGATATCACCACCACTGCAGCATCACTTCGGCCTTTCAGTCCGCTTAGCATGCCCAACAGCTTTGCCTGTAAGGGACTGGAGGTCACATACCCCCCTATATAGTACCAGCTCCAGAGTACCCGTTTGCCTCCCATTATCCGGGAAATCCATTCTTCATTCACGGGTAATTTGCGACCGTCGGATAGGGAAATTGTCACTTCCCTGGATGCCTCGGTCTGCCATTCACCGGGAGGGTAGGCGTAATTCAGATCATTGACGACCTCTTTCCCCTGATTCTGATAGGCGTAATAGGCGGCAAAAAAATCAACGGGCCCTTCCGAGAGTCGGTATCGGGTATTCACCGCGACATCCGGATTGGTCCAGAATGGCACCCAATCCTGACCGGCCGACGTCTCAACCAGTCCGGAGTCACGCAAAAGGAATGTATCCTGATTCAAGCTCAGAGTGGATGGCTGAGCGAGGGCAATCTGCCGATAGAGTGGGCCGGCGCTTGCGAATCCTATGACGATGACCGCAACCAATAGGGATGCAGCGAATGCACTGTGCACGGGAGCCTTTGGCTCTCCCTCGCGAGGGCCTGTCACCACAGGCATGCGTTTTTCAAACCACTGTGTCAGGAACATGAACCCGGCGAAGCAGAGTGCAAAAACCACCCAACCCAGCCAAATGTGATCCGATAGCAGGCTATGGGTCATATTCGTGTAATGTCCGGACAGCACCACGATGTAGATGCGTATCGCATTGGAGAGAAAAGCTACTCCTGAGGCCAAAGCCAGGAAAACCGTTCCCCGGAACCATGAATAATCGGAAATAAAGCTGTAGATCAGCGCCAGAGTCAGTGCCGCGATCTGATACCTTAACCCGCTACAGGTTTCTCCCACTTCGAAGACACCCTCGGGAATGCTGATCATATAGCCCTCCCGGAATGAGACATACCCCGTCAGGCGCAGCATCTGGTCGACCACATAAGCAGTGGGTTCCTGTAGCGGTTGCGCCAGCACCGACCAACCGGACGTTGCACTCAACAGGATGAGGATTGGAAAACCCATGCGCCAGGTACGTGAAAGACCAAATAACGCCACCAGGGTCAACCAAAGAATCAGAATCAGCATGATTTGCGACAAAAGCTGAATCTTTGCGATATCCGTAAGCAGCCACACCACAGAGGCAAGCAGCAGTGCAATCCAATAGAGAGGGCGGTAGGTAATCTGCAAGTTCCATCGATTCACGTACCACTCACGGGCCAACAGGTAAGCCGATAGCGGCAATAGCAACAGGCCATGCGATTGCAGACTATTCTCTGCAATTCAACCTTGATAAAGACTCAGGGCGCTATCCGATGGTTATCCAAGCCGCTGATCGAGCCTTTTGCGTGGCCGGAAGCGGTCCAGGAAACCTGCTCGCGACCGTGCCTCGAAACAGCTGCCATCACACGTATAGAGGTTAATTCTGTCATCACGGTGATCCATGATCTCTACCAGCTTGAGAAGACGCTGTTCGGTTAATTCGATTGCCTCTAGCCAGGCCTCCCCTTGAACATCGATTTCCGCATCCAGCATGTCGCTCATCACAACCAGATACCGACCATCAGATAAGGGCTCCTCTACCAGGGAATGATAATCAGGATCACAGGGAATGCCCGCCAGTTGAGCCAACCCCATGGCAAGCGGAGAATCTGCAAACACCTTGTGATAGGAGGTTTGAACTTCGGGCAGGCGACCTATACCGGAGATCCAAAGCCCGTTGACCGGAAGCTGGCCCTCCTGGGAGCGATGCAGGTTGACCTCACTTTGAAAGAACAACATTTGAATCTCATTGAGTAACCGATGCCAGGATACAGCATCCGGACCCTTCGGCAGATAGGGATCGATATGCCTGCCGGCTACCTGTTCGAGGTTCGAGGTAGTGATGTTCATTAACTCTGGAAGAGTCAAAATCCATTGTCCGCTGGAGAGCGGGTCAAGACGCAAGCCGTCAGCTGAAAAGTGGCGATTGAACTGATCAGCAAGTTGTTCCGCCTGCTCCTGAGGCAGGGATTCGAATGCATGTCTGAGCAAAAGCAACCTGTCACGGTCCGTCAGAAGATGGACCGGTGTAGCCAGAGCACACACTTCAGCCCCAGGATGTTTACCCAAAGCAAGACTGACTATCGCACCGGAAGGCAGATCCCGACCTGGTTGTGAGGTAACCCCAAAACCCTGGAAGATCAGCTCGGTCAGGCCCATGGCGGGCATTGCCCTGTGTCGCGCCCGGCCCAGCAATCCTTCCAGCTGGACCGGGTGAAGATCGGTGCCACCCAGCATCTGCAGCCCGGTTTTCCAGCCAATCCCGGGCACCAACAGATCGACGCTTCTCCCCATGACGGGCAGAAAATCGGGTTATTCCATGTTATCCAGGATTGATCGTTTCACAGCATCCAGTTCAGCATCGATCGTGATCACAGGGGACGTGGATTGCTGAATTGCGGTATCCGGATCCTTCAAGCCATTACCGGTCAGAGTGCAAACGATACTCGAGCCCTCGGGAATCTTGCCGGATTTGACATCCCGCATGGCACCAGCCAGAGAGGTCGCGGATGCCGGTTCACAGAAGATACCTTCCTGATCTGCAAGCAGTTTCTGGGCCGCGAGAATCTCCTCATCACGACATTCGTCGAACCATCCTCCAGATTCCTGCTGCACCTTCCAGGCCTGGTTCCAGGATTGGGGATTACCGATACGAATCGCCGTGGCCACGGTCTCCGGATCTTTCACCGGACCGCCACGCATAAACGGAGCAGAGCCAGCAGCCTGGTAACCGACCATCATCGGCCGTTTGCCAGTGATCGAGCCACCGGCGAATTTGCATTGACCACCGCAATAGGAGCAGGCCTCGGTGACATGGTCGCCGGCAGTACAGCTGTACTCGCAGTAGCCGATCCAGTGTGCGGTGATGTTGCCCGCATTGCCCACCGGCAGACAGTGATAATCCGGGGCATGTCCCAGCTCTTCGACGATTTCGAAAGCCGCAGTCTTCTGCCCCTGCAGACGATAGGAATTGATGGAATTCACGATCGTTACCGGGGCGTGCTCCGCCACCTCTTTGACCAGTTGCATACCGTCATCGAAGTTACCGCGAATCTGAATCGTAATGGCACCATACATCATCGCCTGAGCCAGTTTGCCCATCGCGATCTTGCCGTCGGGAATCACCACGAAGGCGGTAATGCCCGCGCGTGAGGCATAGGCCGCAGCCGCAGCGGAGGTGTTACCCGTGGATGCGCAGATGATTGCACGACTGCCCTCCTCCACCGCCTTGGTCACTGCCATGGTCATACCACGGTCCTTGAATGAACCGGTCGGATTCAAGCCCTCGTATTTGACATAAATGTCCACATCCTTACCCAACTGGCTGGGAATGTTGTGGAGACGGATCAGAGGGGTGTTACCCTCACCCAGGCTGATGATGCGGGTGTCGTCGTGCACGGGCAGGCGATCACGATAACGGTCAATCAATCCTGTGTAGCGGGGTCGGAATGGCATGATAAAAAAACCTCAAAATGCGTTTCACCCGGTGGGTGACAATGATAATTATCCGTCGAGTCGTTCCACACGAATCCGCATGATCTGTCCGGACACGCTGTCCAGCGCTTCGATCGCGGCGATGGCTTCATTCAGTTTCTTCTCCAGCACCGTGTGGGTGAGCATCACCAGAGAGACATTGCTTCGACCCTCGGCGGGCTCTTTCTGCTGGATAGCCTCAATGCTGATCCCCGATTCAGCCAGTATGGTGGCGATGCGCGCCATCACGCCGGTCTGATCATCGACCTGCATGCGCAGGTAATAGGCGGACTCGACCTCTTCGATGGGCAGAATCGTCAGATCGAACAACTCCCCGTGCTGAAACGCCAGATGGGGCACCCGGTTTTCCGGGTCGCTGGTCATCGCCCTGACCACATCCACCACATCGGCAAGTACCGCAGAAGCGGTTGGTTCGGAACCGGCGCCGGCTCCGTAGTAAAGGGTGGGGCCAACCGCATCACCCTTGACCAGCACGGCGTTCATCACTCCGTCCACGTTGGCAATCAAACGACGCCGCGGAATCATCGTGGGATGCACACGCATCTCGATGCCCTTCGGGGTTTTGCAGGTGATACCGAGATGTTTGATCTGATAGCCGAAATCGTTGGCGTAGGTCACGTCCTGTGGTTCGATCTTGGTGATACCCTCGGTGTAGGTCTTCTCGAATTGCAACGGGATACCGAATGCGATCGAGCCGAGGATAGTCAGCTTGTGCGCGGCATCGATGCCCTCCACATCGAAGGTGGGATCGGCTTCGGCGTATCCCAGAGCCTGGGCCTCTTTGAGCACGTCGGCAAATTCCCGGCCCTTGTCCCGCATCTCGGTGAGGATAAAATTCCCGGTACCGTTGATGATTCCGGCGATCCACTCAATCCGGTTTGCCGCCAGACCTTCTCGAACCGCCTTGATGATGGGAATTCCCCCGGCGACCGCAGCCTCGAAAGCGACCGTGACCCCGTGCTTCTGAGCGGCTTCGAAGATCTCGTTACCATGCATCGCGATCAAAGCCTTGTTGGCGGTGACCACATGTTTGCCGTTTTCGATTGCCTTCAGCACCAGTTCCCGGGCCGGGGAATAACCGCCGATCAACTCAATGACAATCTCGACATCCGGATTATTGACTACCGCGAAGGCATCATCGGTAATTTCCAATGTATCAAGACCATTCAGCTTGCTCGGGTCAAACGCCTTGGCAGCCGCATGGGTAATCCGGATACCCCGTCCGGCCCGACGTGCGATTTCGTCCGCATTCCGGGTCAGCACATTGAGCGTGCCGCCTCCCACCGTGCCAAGCCCCAACAAACCAACATTAACAGGATTCAAAATGATACTCCTCGCATGATTCAGCAGGATACTCAGGCACTGAGCAACCCGTCTTTACGGAACATATCCCGGATGCCCCGTACGGCCTGGCGGGTCCTGTGTTCGTTTTCGATGAGCCCGAATCGCACATGACTGTCCCCATGTTCACCGAATCCGATACCGGGCGATACCGCCACCTTGGCTTCACTCAACAATTTCTTGGAGAACTCCAGGGAACCGAGGGATTTGTACGCCTCGGGAATCGGCGCCCATACGAACATGGTCGCTTTCGGTTTTTCCACGTGCCAACCGATATTGTTCAATCCGTCGCACAGCACGTCGCGACGCATCTGGTACATGTGCGCGATCTCCTTGACCACGTCCTGCGGCCCTTCCAGGGCGGCAATCGCCGCAACCTGAATCGGCGTGAAGGTACCATAGTCCAGGTAGGATTTGATCCTCGCCAGGGCAGCCACCAGGGTTTTGTTACCGCACATGAAACCCACCCGCCAGCCCGGCATGTTGTAACTCTTGGAGAGTGAGAAGAATTCCACCGCAATCTCTTCGGCACCCGGCACCTGAAGAATGGAAGGCGCCACGTAGCCATCGAACACGATGTCGGCATAAGCGATATCGTGGATGACCCAGATATTGTATTCCCGGGCGATCTCCACGATCTTTTCGAAAAACTCCAGTTCCACGCACTGGGTGGTGGGATTGCCGGGAAAGTTGAGCACCAGCATCTTCGGTCGGGGCCAGGAGTCCTTGATCGACCTGACCAGTTCATCGAAGAAATCCACACCTGGAATCATCGGCACGTGCCGCACATCAGCACCCGCGATAATGAAACCGTAGGGATGAATCGGGTAGGCCGGATTGGGTACCAACACGGAATCACCGGGGCCCATACAGGCCAGGGCCAGGTGCGCGAGCCCCTCTTTGGAACCAATCGTGGCGATCACCTGAGTGTCCGGATCAAGATCCACATCGAAGCGGGTCTTGTACCAGTTGCTCATCGCTCTGCGCAGACGCGGGATACCCTTGGAAACCGAGTAGCGGTGGGTGTCTTTTCGATTCGCCACCTCACACAGCTTGTCTACGATGTGCTGGGGTGTCGGCTGGTCCGGATTCCCCATGCCAAAATCGATGATATCCTCGCCCCGCGCTCGCGCCGCAGCCTTGAGTTCGTTGACAATCGCGAACACATAGGGCGGCAAGCGCTTGATTCTATGGAAATCTTCCATTTCGTGCGTGGACACAGATACCTCAGCATTTAGTTGGACCAAAGGGTACAAAGTTAACTGACCCCCTAAAAAAGATCAATTGGTCAGATCGCTCCTGGATGCCCGGAGGAGCAAGGCCCGGGGCTTTTTCGATGATCGCTATTGGGGTAAGGTCGAGATATGAAATTCATACTCGATGAACCGGGCGGCGGATACGCCATCCAGCACTATGCAAACGGTAAAATCACGGTCAACGGGATTATCTATCGGGAAAACCTGCTGGTGATGCCGAATCAGGTCATACCCCAATGGCGCCCCGCCAGTTTTGATGACCTTACTCCGGAAGATTTCGTGCAACTGGCCAAGCTGGGATCTGAGATCGTGATTCTCGGCACCGGATCAAAACAGCGTTTTCCGACTCCGGCCCTGACCTATCCCCTGTTTGACGCTCGGATCGGGCTTGAAGTGATGGACACTGCGGCCGCTTGCCGTACCTTCAACATCCTGATGTCGGAAGGGCGCCAGGTGGCAGCCGCACTCTTCACCATCAACCCCTGAACCCAGGGCCCGTTGACACTTAATTCATTACACCCTATCGGACCTGAAAACACCGGCAAAGGCATACTCCTGCGGGTGCAGCGAGAGACGCCTGGTTGTTCCAGATGGACGACGACCAGCACTGACTGGCACTTTTTCAGTTCCAACCCGTAGGCTGGGACTGTCCGACCACCCAACGGCATTATCATTCGCTCATGTAGCGAGACTGGATCAGGCCCATTCAGCTTCTACACTCCAAAGCAGTTCTAGCAGACCCTAGGACGGCGTGCCGTTGCCGGCCTCGGTGTGATCCGATGCGTTCTCCGAATCATCTTCCAAAACCACTACATCATCCGGGTAGGGGTATTTTTCAACCACCCGCTTGCTCAGTCGCCGCTGGGCGGCCTGATGAAGCGCATCGGATTCCATAAGGATCAGGATCAACACGCTGACCATGATCGGGAGTATACCCACCCCGCCGATCATCGCCATGACCGCCACTTTTTTCATCCCCAGGTAGGTAAAACCGATCCAGCCGAACACCCACACACTGATCACAGCCAGCAGCATGTAGATAAAAAGCCGGCTGCGTTCGGCGGCGATCTGCCAGTGCACATAGACAAACCAGTGATCCTGGGTCTTGGACTGTTTTGCACGCCTGAGTGTATAGATCAACAGACTGAGGGAAACGATCGGCACCAGGGCCAATGGCTGCCAATAGGAGCTCACCAATCCAAGCGCGGCAACGAACCACAGTATGTGGTTGCCGATCAGATTGGTGAGAAAAATATCATGGGGAATCTTGGCCTTATGCACCAAGTCATCTGAGATCTCGAATTTCATGGAATCAGTGTTACCCGACAGCTCGCTAAGTTATGGTGTTGGTTGAAAGGACAAGCCAGAGGTCACAGCAGGTACGGTTCAATCAGATCGGCCATCCGCCCATCCAATACCGACCTGGTGTCCGCCATCCATAGATGTCCCAGTCAACAGAATATCCATCGCAGCAGAATTCCCCGTCATTCCCACTCGGGTAACAGCATCTGACGCCCTGGCACTCAAATGTCATCCGCCCGGAGAAACAGCACCCTCCTGATGCACCCCCTTGGCTCGCCGGCTTGCCACAACCGGTTGGACAGCGATCCTTCCCGTCCCGGATATACTATCAGAGGTCGATCAGTTCTCTTCCTGACTTCCCATCATTTTGGCAACCAGCCACTTCTTCAACATAAAAAGCAGCAGAAACAACACGATACCGATTACCAAACCGATCCAGGGCTGCTCCTTGAGAATTGTTATAAACCACAAACCATTGCCCATTGTAGAATCCTCGCTTTCGTATCAAGCGATGCCCGTCCGGGTTACAATAGCCCGCTGACGAGTCGCGCCATCCTGATAGGAATGACTACCCATCCCGTTAACGGTTGAGTATACCATTCCAAGTCCCTTGAAATGCGTTGGCGTGACGATACGGAGCAATGCGGACCGTATCACCGCCCAAGCTGTAACTGAACCTGATCGGATTGTAATGGAAAAGAAGATTATCATCTGGGTTGTCTCGCTGTCTCTGGTAGCGGTTGCCCTCGCCATCCTGCTGCCAGGAGGCCGCAAGGCCGACAGTGACCCAAAACTCCCCTGGGACATTCAAATCACTGAGCAACAGCAGGTGCAGGTGTTTGGACTGACACTCGACGAAAGCAACCTGCAACTCGTCCGTGACACCTTTCAGGATCAGGGAAAACTGAACATTTTCGTCAGTGATCAGGGGATACCGGCACTCGAGGCCTACTTCGAACGGGTGTTTCTCAGCGGATTACGCGCAGATATCATACTGACCCTGAGGACCGACCGGACACAGCTGGAGCAGATGATGGAACGGGGTTCCCGTATCAGCCGAACCTCAGACACCACCCATAAGATTGCGCTGAGCACCGATGATCAGGTATTTGCCGCGCAACTCCCCATCACGCTGATCAACTACGTACCCGCGGCGAATCTGGATGAGGAACTCGTGCTACGCCTGTTTGGAGAACCGGCGGATAAAATCACGGAAACTGAAACAGGCATCACCCAATGGATATACCCCGGCAAGGGATTGAGTATCGGTCTTAATCCGGAAGGCCGGGAACTGCTGCAATACATGCCATTGAAACGGGTGGATGCCTTTATACAGCAGATCGAACAGAACAATCGGCAATATGAAGCGAATCACGAAACGAAATGACCGCGTCCGGACAAATCAGGGCTCAGTTCGACTGATCCTGGTCCTCCGCATCGGGCATCATTTGTTTTGGGACTCTTTTCCTGCGACCTTTCGAGGCATTGTCATCCATGAGAATACGGTGTGCCTCACCCTCCAGGTCATCGAACTGACCCGTTCGCGCGGCCCAGAACAGCACCGCCACCGCAGCCAACCCCAACAGGATCATCCCGGGTATCAAACCATAGATTACATCCATCCCAGCGCTCCGTCAGAACAACGATTAGTCAAACATCATCTGTGAATCACCCCAACCCGTCGCGCCCGGCGATGACGCCTTGAAATCATCCGCAGCGTACCCTTAGAATCAACCTCAACCCGCCCTGACACCCCGGAACAGGGTACGTATACGCGCTGAATTACCGATGACCGCAAGTGAACTCATAGGCATGGAGATAGCAGCCACCAGCGGGGTCACGATGGCACTCATGGCGAGCGGCACCATAATGATATTGTAGGTGATCGAGATCCCGATGTTTTGCCGGATCGTACGCAGGGTACGCCGAGACAGGGCAATTGCCAGGCGAACCCGTTCCAGTTCGCTGCTCATCAAGACGATATCGGCACTGGCTATCGATACATCAGTCCCCGAACCCATCGCAATTCCCACGTCGGCGCGCACCAGAGCCGGGGCATCATTGACACCGTCACCCACCATGGCAACCCGCTTTCCATCCGCTTGCAACTGACGGATGACCTGATCCTTCTGTTCAGGCATGACCTCAGCTATGACCTCCATGCCCCCCAGACGTTCCGCAATCGCTTCGGCAGCCCGTCGCCGATCACCGCTCAACAGGGTCACCTGCATGCCCTCGGCTTTAAGGGCCGAGATCAAGTCCTTGGCATCGGACCTGATACGATCTTCAACCGCCACCAACCCCAGGGTATATCCGTTTACCGCCACCCGGAAAGAGCCCACACCCTGTTCATCCAGTTGCCTGACCCGAGCATCGATAGCCTCGGAACCTTGACAGTTTTCCCGGCTGAGCAACCCCTCGTTTCCAATACAGATCCGATCGCCCGCCACTTCGGCGGTGATGCCCAGTCCCGGAACATACTCGAAATTCCGGCAGGCTAAGCGTTGTGCGCCCTCCAGGTAATGATCACTCCAGTTCACCACAGAGGCGGCAACCGGGTGTTCGGATTGACGCTCAATGGCCGTCAGTTTACCCATCAGGCTGAGTATCTCCTCAGAAGGTTCCTGGTGTTCCTGCCAGGAGGTCCCATCCAGGTGTATCGCGACCACTGACAACCCTCCTTCCGTGAGGGTACCGGTCTTGTCAAACACCACATGGTTGATGGTTGAGAGCGTTTCCAGCACCTCGCCATTCTTCACCAGAATACCGTATTTGGCGCCTAATCCAGATGCCACTGCGATTGACATAGGTGTAGCCAGACCAAAGGCGCAGGGACAGGTGATGATCAGTACGGAGGTCGCAGCAAGCAGCGCAACCTCGAAATCGGTCGAGAACCAATACAGGAAGGTCAGCGTGCCCAATCCCAAGGTCACCGCTACGAACCAGGGCACGATCTGATCAGCCAGACACTGTATGGGCGCCTTGGAACCCTGCGCCTCCTCGACCAGACGTATGATCCGGCCCAATGCGGTGTTTTTCAGTAAGCCCGAGACCTCAACCGCCAAAACTCCGTGACCATTGATGGTGCCCGCAGACACCGATTCTCCCGGTGTTTTGACTACCGGCTGAGATTCACCGGTCAACATGGACTCGTCCAGGGTGCTGCGCCCCTCCACGACCACCCCATCCACCGGCATTCGTTCACCCGGCTTGACCCGTATCCGCTCGCCGATCGCAACCGCCCGGATGGGAACGACTTTTTCCGTTCCGTCCGAATCGATGCGGGTTGCAACCCGTGGCTGCAGATCAAGCAACCGCTGTGTGGCGGCAACAGCCTGTCGCTTCGACATCGCCTCAAGATAACGGCCGACTAGAATCACAAACATGAAATTCACAACCGTATCGTAATAAACCTCACCCTGGACACTACCCGTTACCGTAATGTACACCGAGTAGAGATAGGTGATGGTTGCACCGATTGCGATGGGCAGGTCCATCCCAAGATGCAGATTGCGCAAACCTGACCATGCCCCTTTGTAAAACGGGAATCCGGAATAGAGCAGTACAGGGGTGGCCAGGGCGAAACCGATCCAGTGAAACATATGCCGAAACTCACCTTCATTGGCGCCGGCATACAAGGCAATGGAGATCCACATCAGATTCATCATACCGAAGGCGGCAAAGGCCATTCGATATAAGAGATGACGATTCTGTTTCTTCAGTGCGCCTTCCGCAGCTTCCGGATCGTAAGGCACCGCCGAATACCCGATTTCACCGAGTCGCTTGATGATCTGAGACAAGGTGATGGCATTATTGTGCCATTTCACATGGAGTCGTTTGCCCGAAAGGTTGACCTGGGCAGAGACAATCCCAGGCATGGGTGTCAGGGTGTGCTCGATCAGCCAGACACAGGCCGCACAATGAATACCCTCGACCAGCAGGTGTATGTCCCGCTCCTCTCCCAAATCCCCAACAAACTCGGACTGCACATCGTCCAGATCGTAGAGGGCAAGTTCCTTGGGTATCTCCGGAGGGGGTGCAAGGTCGAGTCCCTCGGGAGTTCTGTCGTAGAAACCCTCCAGACCCGCTGCGTAGATGGCTTCGCAAACCGCCTTACATCCCAGACAACAGAAATGCTGTTCCTCACCATCGATGGGTGCAAGGACCTCATCATCGGGCGGTATTGGAAGATTACAGTGAAAACAGCGGTCTGAAGCGCCTGATCGGGACACAGTCAGGGAATCCAGTCTATTCCGACACCAATCCTCTTTGGCGCATTATATTCATCATCCCCGTTTCGGATACTCACCAGCGTATCCCAGACACCCACCAGCGGAAAACTGACATTTGCCTCGTAGAGTCCCGGGCCGACACGCCGCATGGGGATCGAAAAGTCCTGCTTGGCGTCGGAAGGTCGGTAGGCGTGAAACACCACCTCATCCCGATCGATCGGAGTTCCCTCCTGATCCTTAACGTTGAAACGACACAGAACGGTCTCAGAGACAGCAATCTTACGCGGCAATTCAACACGCATCTGCCACTGAGGATCGCGGGCCTGGCGTTTCAACATGTTCTTTTCGTAGTCCTGGCCACGATCATAAAAATCGTCTACCACCAGACCGGGATTGTTATCCACTGCCAGGTAGATCATGATCGCGTTCATCGTGAAAAAGATGATGACCATGGCCGCCCAGGCGATTACCCAGGGACTCCGCCATGCTGAATTTTTATCTGCCATAACTGTCAATCACATCGCATATACTTAATGAAAAAAGGCGGACATCTCTGTCCGCCCTCCCGTTCAGACTATTGTACCAATCCTACTACTTGGGACCAATAAACACACTCTTACGGGTGTTGCTCATCTCACGCTCGCCGAGCTTTCCCTGGACCTTGAACACAACCGGTGAGGTTTCGCTCTTGAGCATGGTTCTTGGAACCCGCAGAAACACGGTTCTTGCAGTCACCATGCCGTGCCGCGCCGTCGTAACCACCTCCGGGTCTACCATAATCAACCCATCAGGACCTTCGGCACTCAATGTGACAGGGATATCCTCAGAAAGTTTATTCAGTATCTTTACCGTGTATTTGTTCTGGATGCTGCCATCACTCTGCAGTACATAGAGCGGCTGACGGTCATGCAGAACTTTGATCTCCAGCGGCGCCAGAGAGGTCAGGCCATAAACAATACCCGCCAGAGCCAGGGACATGATGGCGCCATAGACCCAGACACGCGGACGTTTGTAGAGCGGCACCGGTTGTTTGTTGGCCTCGAGAGTCTCGTAAGAGACATAGCGGATCAACCCCTTGGGACGCCCTACCTTCTCCATGACATCGTCACAGGCATCGATACACAGAGCGCACATGATACAGCCTTCCTGTTGACCCTGGCGAATGTCCACGCCGGTGGGACAGACCGCGATACACTGCTTGCAGTCCACACAATCACCAGTGGTGCGGTCATCTTCCGATTGCCCCTTGACGATACGTCCACGCGGCTCGCCGCGATGAAAGTCGTAGGAAGGCACGACCGTGGTCTGATCGATCATGACACCCTGAATGCGCGCATAGGGACACAGCCAGAAACAGGCCTGTTCGCGCATGTAGCCGGCCAATACATAGGTACCGGCAGTGAACATGGCAATGGTTCCATAGGCAACAGGACTGGCCTGCATGGTGAACAGGTCGCGCCAGAGATCCTGAGCATTGTAAAACCAGGCGACGAAGCTGATGCCGGTGATCACAGAGATCAGCAGCCAGATCAAATGTTTGGTAAGTTTGATGCGTATCTTGGACAGGCTTAGAGACTCTTTATCGAGTTTCCGTCGCTTGGCCGGTGTACCCTCGAGCTTGTCTTCCAGCCAGGTAAAGATATCTGTCCAGACAGTTTGAAAGCAGAAAAAACCGCAATAGATACGCCCGGCCAGTGCCGTTGCTACCGCAAGCAGCAAGGCAAAGAACAACAGTGTCAGGGAAAGCATCCAGAAATCCTGAGGCAGAATGGTCGCCCCGAGGATGTGAAACTGACGATTGGGGATATCGAACAGGATAGCCTGACGACCGTCCCACTGAAGATAGGGCCCAATGAAGAAAATGATCCAGAAAGAAGCGGCGAGCCATTTGATTTTCCGCCAGTAACCCCCCATGCGCTTGGCATGAATGGTCTCTTCGCCAGTATTCAGTTGCCAGTGAGCTGACTCAGCGTACAGCTCGTCTACAACCGATTCTTTGGTTGCGGTTTTCTCATTTGCACTCAATGGATCCACTCCTCTGAAAACAGGCGAAAATTATACAAAAAATCATAAGACCTGGACGTTCTGCCAGCCAATGCGATTTATCAATATGTCCGGAAGAATTAATCAGTGAAAACTAATAATCGAACGCATTCTCAAGTAATGCCTGAATCTTGGAATGAGGAATAAATTTCCAATAAAAAAGGGGGGTTAAACCCCCCTTATCAGTCACAGCAGTTGATTCAGCTGCTGTGCTTGTCTGCGTCGCTCTTGATCAGTTTGCCGACTTTGAAGCCGAGATAAACGATGATCACAACACAGATCACAACGCTGATGATCGAGCCCCAAAAAACTGCATCTCCGTTCATAGCAATCCCCTTATTTTACTACCGTGTGAGTCGTCCCGACTCACACGGCCATGGTGGAAAAATGTGCTCTGCGATCTCAGCCTTGGTTACTGACCGCCGCCGAAACTGTGCACATAGACGGCCAACTTCTTAATGTCGTCATCTGACAAACGGTCGCCGAATGCAGGCATTTCAGCATCACGCGTCTTGGGCTCAGTGGCATCGTTGACACCATAGGTAATGGTGTATTTGATGCTATCACGCAGGGTCTGGTCTCCCTCAGGCATGAACCGGTAGATACCGTCAGTGAGATTTGCAGAACCCAGTACAGCCATACCCTTTCCGTCCATGCCATGGCAGGCGACACAACCTTTCTGAGTAAAGTTGGGATCAGAGGTCGGATTACCCGCCATGATCGCGTCAGCCAGACTATCGATCTCAGCGTCGCTCAGCATCTTTCCGTGAGCCGTCATGATACCCCGACGGCCGTTGGTAACGGTCTGCTGAATGGTCTCGACGGCACCGCCATAGAGCCAGTCATCATCAGCCAGCACCGGATACCCGGGACCGCCTTGACCACCACCGCCATGACAGGCCGCACAGTTGTCACCGAACAGTACCTTGGCCGAAGCCACCACGTACTGGGAAAGCCCTGGATCAGCCAGAATCCCTTTGGCACTCATGCCTTTGAGTTGGGTTTCGTATTCGGCACGAACGGCTTCCACCTCGTCCACACCTTTCTGGTACTCATCCATCTGACTCCAGCCCATGAGACCCTGTGTCGGCTGTTGACCGACCGGCCACATGGGATACAGGAAGCCGTAGGCAACCCACCAGATGATCGACGCCCAGAAGGCGATCATCCACCAGCGTGGTGGCGGGTTGCTGAGCTCCCGGAGGTTGTCGTCCCAGATATGTCCGGTATTGTTTTCACCCGGAAAAGGATTGTTATCCGCCATTTTTGTCTCCGCTATCATTTGCATCATCGTCCATCGGGATAAACCGGTTTTTTTCCAGTTTGTCCCGATTTTTAGGACGCAGGGCGTAGAAGTACACGCCAATCATTAGGAAGAACGTGACCACCGTCATGATCAAACCGATCCAGTCGTTGGTGGTCATCGCCTCCCAGTCTGTATGAAAATACTCTTTCATTTACTGACGATAGACCTTGTTTTCGTCCAGAGTCGCCATCGTTCCCAGGACCTGCAGATAGGCAACCATCGCGTCTTCTTCGGTCTTCCCCTTCAGCTCATCGTTCGCTGCAACAATGTCTTCATCGGTGTAAGGCACACCCATCAGACGCATCACGTGGAAGCGTTGTGCCATGTCCTTGCCCTCGACCATAGTGTCTTTCAGCCAAGGATAGTTGGGCATGACGGACTCGGGAACCACGGAGCGCGGCGCGCGCAGGTGTTTCCGATGCCAATCGTCCGAGTATTTACCGCCAAGACGTGCGAAGTCAGGACCGGTACGTTTCGAACCCCACTGGAAAGGATGGTCATACATCGACTCAGATGCGAGGGAATAGTGACCATAACGCTCTTTCTCGTCACGGAAAGGACGAACCATCTGGGAGTGGCACAGATAGCACCCCTCACGCTGATAGATATCCCGACCGGCCAGCTCCAGAGCGGTGTAAGGACGCACGCCATCACCCGCCTTGTGGTCATGCAGAGTCTGACCAGCCTGGCGTTGCCAGATGAGTTCTGGCGCATTGTTATGCTCCATGGTGTCCTTCATGAAGAACAGCGGAACAATTTCGACAAGACCACCCACAGAAAGGGCCAATGCCAGAATCACCAGGAGCAGCCAGATGTTTTTCTCCATCTTCTCCTGGAAGCCAACAGATTGATTATCATTCGCCATTGTTGCGAAACCCCCTAAAAATTAAGCCGTTGCCGCAGCGGTGCGAGCCTGCTGCAGGCTGCCTTCACTGGATGCTTTCGCAACAGTCATCAGAACGTTGATCAGCATCAGCACAGCGCCGAGCAGGAAGATCATTCCACCGATCGCCCGCATTGCGTAGTAGGGATGCATGGCTTCAACAGATTCCGCAAAAGTGTAGGCCAGAGTGCCGTACTCGTCATAGGCGCGCCACATCAGGCCCTGCATGATACCGGACACCCACATAGCAACGACGTAGACAACCGCGCCGATGGTAGCCGTCCAGAAGTGAGCATTGATCAGCTTCATGGACCACATCTCGGTGTGGAAGGTACGCATCATCAGGTGGTAGATGGCGCCAATTGCAACCATGGCAACCCAGCCCAGAGCACCGGAATGTACGTGACCAACGGTCCAGTCGGTGTAGTGAGAGAGGGCGTTAACGGTCTTCAGAGACATGACCGGACCTTCGAAGGTGGACATGGCGTAGAAGGCCAGGGACATGATCATGAAACGCAGGATGTAGTCGGTACGTAGTTTGTCCCAGGCACCGGACAGGGTCATCATACCGTTCACCGCGCCACCCCAGGAAGGGATGATCATGGCCAGGGAGACAGCAGCGCCCAGAGAACCGGTCCAGTCAGGCAGAGCGGTGTACTGAAGGTGATGCGCACCCAGCCACACATAACCGAACATCAGAGCCCAGAAGTGGATGACCGACAGACGATAGGAGTAGACCGGACGGCCTGCCTGTTTCGGCACGAAGTAGTACATGATGCCCAGGAAGCCGGCAGTCAGGTAGAAACCTACCGCATTGTGACCCCACCACCACTGCACCATCGCGTCCTGAACGCCGGAGAACAGGGAGTAGGATTTGAACATATCCACCGGCACAGCCAGACTGTTGACCACGTGCAGGTAGGTGATCATGACCATCATGCCGAGGAAGAACCAGTTGGAGACATAGATGTGAGACGACTTGCGAATCGCCAGGGTCATGACGAAGTTGAAGGTATAGGACAGCCAGACTACCGCGATTGCGAGATCGATCGGCCATTCCAGCTCAGCGTATTCCTTGGACTGGTTGATACCCAGCGGGAGGGTAATCACAGCGGATACGATGATCAGGTTCCAGCCCCAGAAAACAAACCATGCCAGTTTGTCGCTCCAGATCCTGACGCCGCAAGTACGCTGAACGCTGTAGTACGATGTTGCCATCAACGCACACCCACCAAAGGCGAAGATCACCGCATTGGTGTGAAGAGGACGAAGACGCCCAAACGTGATGTAAGGAATATCGAAATTCAGAAACGGCCAGGCAAGTTCTGATGCTATATAAACACCAACGAATGCGCCTACAACTAAGTAGACCACGGCCATGACGGTAAACCATCGCACAACGTCGAAGTTGTACTTTTGCTCGGCTGCGGTGTCCATGTACCCCCCTCAATTAAAACAAGTAATGAATGAAAAAACTACAAAGAGCGAAATTGCAGGGAAAGACCCTACTACTGCAACTGTGTTAAATGCCACAATCGTGGCGTGACATATATCACTCTTAATTGGAGCAGATGTCAATATGATAATGCCCGAATAAAGGCTGCTTGCTGGAGCTTTAACATGCTTTCAAAACAAACATTTAATGGAGATTTATCACTAATTGACACAGATCAAAAAAAGCTAAAAAAAACAAAAAATCAAACTGCGTCGAATCGCACATTGGACAATCGCCGCCATGTGATCACAAACAGATCAAACATTGATTGAGAACAAATCTCATTAGCTAGACGCTGAGAGGCGTTCGAGGGCACCACGATCGAGTACCCTGAGGACATGTTTTCGCAATTCGATCAACTTGGAATTGTGAAATCGGGTCAGAATCCGGCTGACGGTTTCCCGGGCCAACCCAAGATAACTGGCGATATCACTGCGGGACATGCTCAACCCGAGTTCTTGCCTGTCCAGGCCACGGATCCCGGAACGTCTTGCCAATGAGAGTATGAAGGCCGCCAGACGCTGCTCGGCATTCTGCTGAATCAGGGAGGTCGTCACCATTCGATTCATGGCGATCTCCTGACCAAGCATTGCAATCAAGGCGTCCTGTATCGCCTCACGGGATCGACCGGCTTGCGGCAGGGCATCGATCTCCAGACGGCATACGCTGCTCGCCTCCAGGGCGCGCACGGTGTAGGAATAACATTCGACAGCCAATCCTTCGGTCCCGATCAAATCACCCGGGAGAAAAAACCCCACCACCCGTTCTGAGCTTGAGAGATCCCAGGTCATTGCTTTGAATGATCCGGATTTGACCGCATAAATCGCACGAAATGGCTGATTGTAAGCCAGCAGCATCTCACCCCGGGGGATTGGCATGCGTCTGATCAGGATTCCATCCGGAATACCGCTCCCGGATTCCGCATAGTCGAGTACCTGGCAAATGGGATCCAGGCCACAATCATTGCAGGCCACTTCTTGAGGTGGTGTTCGCTGTTCAGCACTGGGCAGGCAGCATGTTCGGGACATCGCAATCCGTTACTTGAAGATGGATTCCACCGAAAAACCGTCTCTTTCCAGGATATCCCTCAATCTTCTCAACGCATCCATCTGTATCTGGCGTACCCGTTCACGAGTCACACCCAGTTCATTGGCAACCTGCTCCAAGGTCGAATTTTCATAGCCATGCAGACCGAATCGCCGCTCCACAACTTCCCTTTGTTTGTCGTTGAGTTTGCTCAGCCAGCGGTCGAGGTTCGCATTCAACCCGTCATTCTGGATATCCACGGTGGGATCGAGATTTTTCTCATCCGCTATCGTGTCGAGGAGCGGTTTGTCCGCATCTTTGCCGAATGGCGTGTCCACGGAAGTCACCCGCTCATTCAAACCGAGCATGCGTTTGACCTCATCGATGGGACGATCCAAGAGTTCGGCAATCTCCTCGGAACTGGGCTCATGATCGAGGGACTGGGCCAGTTTCCGTGCCGCTCTCAAGTAGACATTGATCTCTTTGACCACGTGTATCGGCAAGCGAATGGTGCGGGTCTGGTTCATGATCGCCCGCTCGATGGTCTGACGTATCCACCATGTAGCGTAGGTGGAGAAGCGAAAACCCCGTTCCGGATCAAACTTTTCCACTGCCCGGATCAAACCAAGATTGCCTTCTTCGATGAGATCGAGCAATGCCAGGCCACGGTTCATATAGCGTCGGGCAATCTTCACCACCAGCCGCAGATTGCTCTCGATCATGCGTTGCCGAGCGGCCTTCTCTCCCTTCTGGGCGAGCCGCGCATAGTAGACCTCTTCCTTAGCGGTCAACAGCTTCGAGATGCCGATTTCATTCAGATAAAGCCGGGTGGCATCCATCTGGGCATCGCCGGCCTCAAGAGTCCTGTTCTTCAGGGGTTCGTTGATTTCGTTCTTTTCATAGGTGGCATCATTGTCTTCTTCCTGCTCATCGAACATGATGATTTCACTGTCCTCAAGGTCCTCCATGGCGGTGTCGTCATCTGAAGCATCCGACTCGACTGAAGTATCAATCATTCTCATCTCCATCTCGCTCTCATCACTTTGATACTTATTATGTTTTGACCACTGCTATCGTCGAGGCAGTAGAGGCAGTGGATTGATGGGCTTGCCCTTTTTCCTGATTTCAAAGTGCAAAACCGGTTGGGCATCGCTGTTGGGCGAACCCATGTATGCCACGATATCACCCTTGGCCAATTTATCACCCTCTTTTACCAGGAGTTTTCGATTGTATCCATAGGCACTCAGGTAATCCCGGTCATGCTTGATGATAACCAGATTACCGTATCCCACCAACCCATCACCCGCATACACCACCCTGCCGGCCTCCGCTGCTCTGACCGACTGTCCCTCACGACCGCTGATCCAGACGCCTTTACGATTATGGTCCTGAGGAGAAAATGTTCGGACGACTTTCCCTTTGGTCGGCCAGGACCAGGTTAACTTGACGTTCTTTTTCTGCGCTGTGACCGGCGTCGGCTTAGGCGCAGTCGGCTGAGCGGATTTCTGGGCTGGCTGTGGTTTTGGGACCGATTGATGGGTGGGCCTTTTGACAGACGCAGATTGCTCTGCAGTCGATACCGGGGGTCTTTTTTGAATGGTTTTTGAGGGCCCGGGAGCCTTAGGGTTGTTGCGCCGCTCATGCGGCTTGAGCCGCAGGCGCTGACCCGGGTAGATGGCGTAGTCCGGCCCCTTGATTCCGTTCCAGGCCGTCAGTTGTCGGTGCTCCAGGTAGTGGCGCCAGGCGATGGAGTATAGCGTATCTCCGGGTTGTACCAGATAGTAGGTGCGGGAAGTTCTGAAGCGATTGGGCTTACGAGCCTGCTTGGTAAGGCTGGGTTGGCTTGAGACCGGTTTTTGAGCAACCCCCGACTCTCGGGTGTAGACCGGAGCACTGCCCTTGGACGCGCAGGCCTCGAGTAACAGCAGCGCGCAACACACCAGTCCGGTCAGCCATACCGGAGAGCGCATCTTGGTTGTACTGCCGTAGTTACCAAACACCTGATACCTCTCGAACGCTTCCCTGAATTTATGGCCCTCTGAGAAAAGCTGACTCCGCGAACATTCGCCGGTGTCCGCTCGCCGCCTCGCCTGCCGTGCAGGTTTCCAATGACATTTTGGGGTCCGGCGATTTTAGCCAACCTTTCCGATCTTATCTTGCCGGAAACCCCTGTCAACTTCTCTGCGGTCTCACTACCTACTTGAGATAGAAGAACAGGAGTACGAATGCTCCCACCAACATCCAGCCCACACGATCCACATAGCGGTGCAGTACCTGTTCCATCCGCAGCCCACCCCAGGCCATGAGCATCGCCACCAAAAAGAAACGCGCGCCCCTGCCAACTGCCGAGGCAATCAGGAAGGGCACCAGAGCCATCGACACCACCCCGGCACTGATGGTGAAAATTTTGTAGGGGATGGGGGAAAAACCAGCCAGGAACACTGCCCAGAAACCCCACCGATCAAACCAGGTCTGGGCCTGTTGATAGGCATCCCAATAACCCCAGTCATGCAACCAAGGCTCTACAAAATCCATTGCGAAAACCCCGATAAAATAACCCAGCAATCCACCCAGTACCGAAGCGAGGGTGGTCAAGGCTGCGTAGTACCAGGCACGATGTGGCTCCGCCATGCTCATGGGCGCGAGCATCACATCCGGCGGAATCGGGAAAAACGAGGACTCGGCAAAGCTCAATCCAGCCAGATAGCGGGGTGCATGGGGGTGACGGGACCATTGCATGGTACGCGCGTAGAGCGCGGAAAAAACGCCCATCAGATCATCCCTCCCACCAGTGGTACAAAATTGGCCGATTCCAGCTGTTCCTGCTGATATCCCGCTTCAGTCCGGGTAATGCGAATCATGACCTGTCCGTGATTTTTTTGCAGCGGCAGAACCAGTCGCCCACCAACCGCCAGTTGCTCGAGCAGGCTTTGCGGCAACCCGCTGGGCGCCGCGGTCACCAGAATACCGTCGTATGGGGCGTACTCAGGCAAACCGATGCCGCCGTCACTGTGCTTGAGATGTATGTTTCGCAAGCCAAGTTCCCGAAATCTGAGGCGTGCCTGTTCCATGAGTGCCGCTATGCGTTCGACACTGTGCACGCGACGCACCAGCTGGGCGAGAATCGCGCACTGGTAGCCTGAACCGGTACCAATCTCGAGCACGGTTTCCGGAACACCGTTCTCGATCAGGGCCTCGGTCATACGCGCCACGGTGTAGGGTTGCGAGATGGTCTGGCCGTGACCGATGGGCAGCGCGGTCTCTTCGTAGGCCCGACTGGCAAGCGCTTCATCGACAAAGATATGCCGGGGGGTGTTGCACAGAGCCTCCAGAACAGCCGTATTCCGGATACCCTTGTCGCGCAGGCGCTGGACGAGACGCTCCCGGGTTCGCTGGGAGGTCATGCCGATTCCCTGATGCTCACGCCGCATGCTCATCCCTTCAGCCACTGCTCCACCGCCGGCAACGCACTGTGACGTGTCAGATCCACCTGCAGGGGGGTTACTGAAACATAACCCTCACGCACCGCATGAAAATCTGTTCCGGGACCGGCATCCTGCTCCGCTCCGGCAGGTCCCACCCAGTAGATGATCTTTCCCCGGGGATCGCGGCTTTTGACCACCGGCTCCGCCTTGTGACGATGCCCAAGACGGGTGGCCATGAAACCTTTCAATGACGAATGGGGCACATCGGGCACATTGACATTCAGAATCACACCTTCTGTGAGGGGCGCCTCGATCAGCCGTTGGACCATTTCGACCGCCACCAGCCCTCCGGTCTCGAAATGCATGGGGGCATGGGAATTCATCGAAATGGCAATCGCCGGAAGCCCCAGAAAGCGTCCCTCCGTGGCCGCGGCAACGGTCCCGGAATAGAGCACGTCGTCCCCCATGTTGGGACCGGCATTGATACCGGATACGACCAGATCCGGCTCCTCCTCAAGCAACCCGGTGATGGCCAGATGCACACAGTCGGTTGGCGTTCCATCCACCCGGATGAAGCCGTTTTCCATGGTCCGTGCTCGCAGGGGGTTCACCAGCGTCAGGGAGTTGCTGGCGCCACTGCGATCCTGATCAGGGGCCACCACCACGATATCACCAAGCGCTGACAACTTGTCCGCCAACATCAGCAGGCCCGGAGCCTGATAGCCGTCGTCATTACTCAGGAGAATCTTCATACCGGGCACAATATACTTTAATCAAGCCCCTTTCTCATCCGATTGTTTGCCCTGAATCGGCATCCATGAACCGGGCAGGATTGAGATTCGCCCGCACTCCCCCTAACATGCCGGTACCACCTGAAAAAACCCCGGAACATGACCCATCAGGACAGCAAAGACGACGAAGACATGGCGGCCTTCTTTGAGGAAGTAGGTGATGTCCAACCGTTGAAAAACAAGCGAGCGGCGCCCTTTCGTCGTCGTTTGCCTCCCCGTCCGTTGAATCTGGGTCTCGACGATGATGACCCGGATCAGGACCTCTATTCCGACCAGGAAATTGAAACCGGCGACGAACTGTTGTTTGCCCGACCCGGGGTGCAGCAGCGCCTGTTACAGGATCTGCGCAGGGGGTATCTGGAAATCGGCGCGGAACTGGATCTGCATGGCCTGACTGTGCGCTATGCCCGGGAAGAGCTGAATCAATTCATTCAGGAGTGTCAGCGCCGGCGTATCCGCTGTGTACGCATTATCCACGGCAAGGGATATGGATCCGAGGGTCGTCAACCGGTGTTGAAGCAGAAGCTCAATCTCTGGTTGAGGCAACGCGACGATGTGCTCGCCTTTACCTCGGCAACCCGCCGGGATGGGGGCACCGGTGCGGCATACGTTCTGTTTCGCAATCCCCGCAAAGACCGACGTGGACGTTGAAATAATGCTTAATCCGAGTAAAATGCTTGGTTATTAACGGCTCCGGGCGTCTTAACCTACCCCGTTATGCAGTATTCGGAAGTGACAGGAGTACCTCAGCTTGGCTATCAGAATCAAAAGTCAGTGGCATGACGATGAGACGGTCCGCTCTGCGGACGAGATCGGTGGAGCCATCGCCTTCATCGCCTGGCGTATCGCCCTGGACAAGGCCATCAATCTCCATGGTAAACAATTCGTTTATGACGATGACGAACAACGACTGGCGGTGATCAGCGAATACCTTATATATGAGACGCAGATCGCCGATCGCATGATACATGGCATGGTGGACCCGGAAACCCGGGTTGCGATTGTCACCGCGCTGGTGTTGAAACTGGCCGATCATTACCAGGACAACGCCACCGATCTTGTGGGCAGCGGCGAGCATGCCCAAGCATTCATCGACCGCTACAACCGACGCTCCGGCGAATATGCCGAGTTCAATTTTGGCGAGGACGGTCCCAGCTATCCCTTCTTTCGTCACCTGGGATACGAAATTCAGCAGGTGATGAGCAATCCGGCCCATGATAACCGATGGGTGATCGATCAGGTGATGGACATGGACGGTCCGGAAATCTACAAGCAACTGTCCCGCGCGGTCCAAAACCTCTTCGATTAGGAATACTCATGCGTCCTGCACAACTGCTCACCATCCTCGAACAGGAATTCATCAGCACCCGTCAGGGTCATCACACACCGGTCATGCTCTGGGGGCCTCCCGGGGTCGGCAAATCTGACATGGTGCGGGAGGTGGCTCACAGCCACCAGGCACCGGTGATCGATATCCGCCTCTCGCAGATGGAACCCAGCGATCTGCGGGGTATACCCTTCCGCACGGATAACACCGTGGAGTGGGCCATTCCCTCGATCCTGCCGAATGCCGAAAGACACGGCGCTGAAGGCATTCTGTTCCTGGACGAGATTACATCCGCTCCACCCACTGTCTCCGCAGCGGCCTACCAATTGATCCTTGACCGGCGTCTCGGCGAATACCAGGTGCCCGATGGCTGGGCCATCTTCGCCGCCGGCAATCGCCAGGGTGACCGGGGTGTGACTTACAGCATGCCCGCGCCCCTGGCCAACCGGTTTTCCCATTTCGAAGTGGAGACTCACCTGGATGACTGGGTGGCCTGGGCCTATCGGCACCGCATCGACGAGCGGGTCATCGCATTCCTGCGATTCCGCCCGGAACTGCTGTTCGATTTCGATCCCGCTCACAACCCGGTTGCCTTCCCGTCTCCCCGCTCCTGGGAATTTGCCCATCGGGCCCTGCAGAAATTTGTCAACCACCCGCAGTTGCTCCAGGGCGCGTTGCAGGCCTGCGTCGGCCCCGCGGCAGGCGTGGAACTGACTGCGTTCGTCAACAGTCTCGACAAAATGCCCGATCTGGACGCGATCCTGAGAGGCGAAGAGGTCCCAACCCCGGAAGAGATCGATCTGCAGTACGCCGTGGCATCAGCTCTGGTTGGAAGGGCCATTCGAGCCCATGAAGCAGGCAACGGCCTGGAGATCCATGGACGCATCCTGGAATACGCAGGACGTTTTCCCCAACGAGAGATGGGGGTAATGCTGGTATCCGACATGCATCGCGCTGTTGGGGAATCGCTGTTCGAGGTACCCCAGTTCAATGACTGGGCGCAGGCGGTGTGTGACGTCATGCTCTATGAGTAGCCCATGGACACGGATCAGATCGATACCAAACTGGCGGCGGCCCGCACCAAGCTGATCCTGGACAAGCCCTTCCTGGGAGCCTTGGTGATGCGTCTGCCGATGGAGGCGGCCAATCCGGACTGGTGCCCCGCAACCGCCACTGACGCGCGTAAGTTCTACTACAATCCGGAATTCATCGATCAACTGACCCTGGATGAGACCCAGTTCATGCTCGCCCACGAGGCGCTGCACTGCGCCTTGTCCCACTTTGCCCGCCGACAGCATCGCACCAAACTCCACTGGGACATGGCCTGTGACTACGCCATCAACCCCCTGTTGGTCGCAGACGGGCTGAAACCCCCACCCGGCTCCCTGATGCTGCCCCAGTTCCAGGGCATGACCGCGGAAGAGATCTACCCCTGCCTGGATGACAAGGACGACGAAAAACCCCTGGACAACCACGTCTACGACGAGGACAACACCAAGGGCACCGGTTCGGGAAAGACGGAAAAACAGATGAACAAGGACCGCGAGCAGTCGGATACCGAGCGGGAGGGGGATGATCACGATCAACCTCAGACCGGTACAGGTTCCGCTGCCTCGCAGCCTCCACCGCTGTCACCGGATGAAGCCGAAACCCTGAACATCCAGTGGCAGCAACGCCTTGCCGGGGCCGCCCAGCAGGCCATGCAGGTCGGCAAGCTCGATGGCGCCATGGCCCGAATGGTTGACCATCTTTTACAACCGCAACTGCCCTGGCGACTGCTTCTGGCCCGCTACATGACCGCCATTGCCCGGGATGACTTCAGTTATATGCGGCCATCCCGCCGGGAGGGAGAGTTCATACTTCCCAGCCTGCGCAGCAACCAGATGGAACTGGTTGTGGCATTGGATACCAGTGGTTCGATTCAGGATCACGAGATGGGTGAATTTCTTGCGGAAATCAATGCCCTCAAGGGACAGATGCGCGCCCGAATCACCCTGCTGGCCTGTGACTCAGCACTGACCGAGGGGGCACCCTGGGTCTACGAGTCCTGGGAGGATTTTCAGCTCCCCGCATCCATTACCGGAGGCGGTGGAACCAGCTTCGTGCCTGTATTCGATTGGGTCAGGGACCAGGGAGTCCGCCCCGATCTGCTTGTCTATTTCACAGATGCGGAGGGCGCCTTTCCCGAGCACCCCCCGCAGTTTCCGGTAATCTGGCTGATCAAGGGTAAGGAATCCCCTCCCTGGGGCCAGCGTATCCAGCTGAACTGATCCGCTTACATCGGTTTTTTCAGGGTGAAGGCTCCCCGCAGATCGCCCTTCTGGTATCCCCGTGCCTTGTCCTGTGGGTAGAGTTCATCGAGCTTGGCTGCGACCGGCTCAGCAAGTTCCGCCCCATGACACTTGGTGCAAACCTCGCCCGTGGGTATGGCTTTCATCATTCGGAAAACCTTGCGGCCCTGTTCTTCCACAACCTCTGCCTTGACCAGTTTCATCGGATCCTCACCCGCCTGTTTACGTGCTTCAAATTCCTCCATAACGGCAGTTTCCCAGGCATCCGGCGCGTTATCCGGGTTACGGATTTTCAGGCTGGTGCGACTCACGTCCCATCGGCTCATCTGGGAGTGGGCTTCAGCAATTTGCGGGGCAACCGTATTACAGGTGGAGATGGCGCCGACCGGTCCATCCTTTTTCATGCTCTTCTGCAGTTCACCCTTCAAATCGGTCACGAAGGCCTTGATGATACCCTTGCCCTCTTCCACGTTGGCTTGCATGGCTTCATCCGCATGGACTGCACCACAGATCATCATGGAAGTCAGTAATACTATTGCGCGTCTTTTCATTCGGGAACTCCCTTCAGGTTTCCTGTTTTGCCAGATAACGGGGGTAAATACATGCCGTGTATCCGGACGGTTGGTCGAGACCGGCTAGGGTAAAGCAAACCCCGGACAACACCAACCACATATCTCGAAGACAAAACGCGCCGATCTGTTTACAATGGACTGTCGCGGATTACTCAGCCAAAAAACAACAACATGCTCTCCGCAACCGCATATTACCAATCGGGCAGGCGGTTGCCGGTGGTGATCAGGAACTATTCGATCCGTCTCGGAATCAGTAAATGGCATGATGAAAAAATTGCCTAACCCCTTCGCCCATCTGCTGCTCATGGCGGCATTCCTGTTTGCCGACAGCGCTCACGCGGCTGAAGATGACGCCATCAAACTCCCGGAGCTTGGATCGTCGGCGGATCAGTACATGACTCCGCTGGACGAGGTCAAACTGGGAAAGGAATTCATGATGAGCGTGCGCAGGACCGGCACGGTGGTAGACGACTCCCTGCTGTCCGAGTACATAGAAAATCTGGGCGGCAAGCTGCAAAAGCAGAGTGATGCAGCCGGGCTGACCTGCCACTTCTTCATTATCGACCAACCCGACATCAACGCATTCGCAGGTCCCGGTTGCCACATCGGCATCAACAGCGGTCTCATTCTCGCGACCCAGAGCGAGAGTGAGCTGGCCTCGGTCGTTGCTCACGAACTGGCGCATATCACCCAAAAGCATCTGCTGCGTGCATTCGAAGCCGCGAATGAAATGAGCGGCAAAACCGCGGCACTGCTGCTGGCTTCGATTCTGGTAGGAGTTGCCGGCTCACCGGACGCCGGAATCGCCATGGCAACCGGAGTACAGGCAAACGCCATTCAGGAGCAGATCAGTTTCACACGAAGCAATGAAAAAGAGGCGGACACGGTAGGCATCCGGATACTAGCCAACTCGGACTTTGACCCTCGCGCAATGCCGGTCTTTTTTGAACGACTGACCCATGCCAGCCGCTTGTACGAATCCGGCATCCCCGAAATTCTGCGTACCCACCCGGTAACCACCAATCGGATTGCCGACGCGCTCGGTCGCGCAGAGGAGTACGCGTATCGGCAATATCCGGGAAATCTGAGTTATTTCCTGACTCGCGAAGCCTTGCGTTTCCGATCGTTCAAAGAACTGGAGTTGGCCGTCAAGCACTTCGCCACCGGACTCAAGGAAGGCCGACATCTCAATGAGGAGGCCTATGAATACGGTTACGTTCTGGCGCTCACCGCCAACCGTGACTACGACAAGGCGCGAGTGATCGCCGACAAACTGCTCAAGGCGCATCCTGAGCAGCCGGAATATGTGCTCGCCTCGGCACAGATCTTCCAGGATCAAGGCGATCACCAACAGGCCATCAAACTGCTAGATACCTACTACAGCCTGATGCCGGACAACTATCCCATCGCACTGAGATTCGTGGAGTTCCTTACACAAGCGGGAAAACTGGACCAGGCTCGCACAGTTGCGCTGCAGAGCCTTGAACTGCGTTCGGATGATCCGGTCATGGTTCGCCGATTGAGCAAGATTGAGGAGATGGACGGTCACCAGGCCGAATCCCATCGTCTGCTTGCGGAGGCCTATGTGATCGATGGCGCTCTGCGCACTGCGGTCAATCAGTTGGAAATCGCTCTGAACGAAGCGGAGAAGAGTGATTTTTACCTGGTATCGAAGATTGAATCCCGCCTCAGCAAACTGCGTGAAGTCCTCAAATCATCCCAGGCCGATGAACTTTGATCCGAAGCCCACGGACCTCAACCGGACGGGTTGAGGAAATGGTTATACCCAACCGGCAAAAACGCCCCACATCAGGTTCCGGTAAACCCCAACCGCTCCTCGTCAAAACCCAAATTACCCCTGAGGAAGACAGGATTCAAACATCACAAATCACTAATATTAAAACAATTTTTACTTGATATCGCGTACTGATTAGGTATTCTTAGCGAACTGCCCGTGAGAGGCAGGACAGGTCGGGCTCCCATTCATAACGAAAACAAACACAGGGCTCCCGATACCACCGACAATGATGGAGGATCTTGTGCAGAGTCGCCGCAACTTTGTCGCGGAAGAGTTGATCTAATAGCTCTGACATCACCTCATCGGATGACGCCTGGACGGGACCGGTTAATCAGGTCCCTCGATGCAGACCACCGATCAGGCGATGGCAGCAGAAGAAAACCACAACAACGATGTGACCTGCACTACATCCCGTCTGTCACGTTACGACAGGACTCGAAAGACCGGTCGTGACACCAAGCAGTCCATGACAATTCGGGCCTATGAAATTGACCAACCATATTCAGTTTCATGCAATGAACGTCAATCACTAACCTTTCTCAGTCTGGAGAGAATGAATGAGCACTGAAATGAAACGCAGGATCTTCCTTAAAAGATCACTCGCAGCAGGTTCGGTAGGCATCGCTGCTGCGACCGGCCTTTTGGCACCGCAACAGGTACTTGCTGCCTGGAACAAGACTGCTTTCGAAGCAAAAGATCTGGACAGCGCCTTGAATGCACTGCTTGGCAGCGCTGACATGTCTGAATCCGGCGAAATCAAGGTCAAGGCACCGGATATCGCAGAGAACGGCACGGTTGTACCCATCACGGTAGAGACTGATATGAGCGGTGTCGAGTCCATCGCAGTCATCGCCTCGAACAATCCGGTACCTCTGGTTGCCAACTTTGTTCTTGGCCCTGGTGCACTGAGTTTCGTTTCCACCCGTATCAAAATGGGTAAAACTGGTGATGTCATTGGTGTTGTAAAAGCGGGCGGAAAGCTCTACAGCGCGAAGAAAGAAGTCAAAGTCACCATTGGTGGTTGCGGCGGTTAATCGCCATCACGCCCCCTACTACAAGATCATAGAGAGGAATCGACAATGGCAAATTCGATTAAGGTACGCGCCAGCGAGAAAGACGGCGTCACCACAGTTAAGGCGCTGATGACCCACCCGATGGAAACCGGAGCCCGTAAAGACAGCAAGACCGGACAAAACATTCCGGCACACTTCATTCAGGAAGTTGTCTGCAAACACAAGGGCAATACCGTCATGACCGCTGAGTGGAGCGGTGGCGTATCCAAGAACCCCTACCTTTCCTTCAAGTTCACCGGTGCCGCCAAAGGCGACGAACTGGAACTGACCTGGACGGATAACAAGGGCGAAAGCGACAGCATGACCAGCCCTATCAAATAGGCCTGGACGATATCGTTCAACCCGGGAAATTAAAAAAGGCGCTTATGCGCCTTTTTTAATCAAACATTTCAGCCATACCCTACTGCTCGATAGCGTACCAGGGCGTCTGTTATCGGGTCACCATCAATTGACTCTAATCCTTTTTTTCTTCCTGTGGTTTCGAGGATTCCTCTTCGAGCAATTTTGCCCATTCCTCTTCCAGGGATCCCTCCTCGAAGTCGGATGAGTCCATCGTTTCATCATCCACATCAGGAACATCAATATCGAGTTTTGACAAGTCATCCACCAGCGATTCACCGGTTTGTGCGGTTTCTTCCGCAATCTCAGCCTTGTCCTCAAGCGGGACTTGACCCACATCGGGTTCGTCAGGCGGTAGATCCACCTCCTGTGCCTCCGCTTCATGGATCATTTCATCAGCCATATCGATGATCTCAGACACTTCATCATCCACATCCCTCTGCGCGTCATCCTCAGAGATCTCCTCGGCCTGAGACTGCGCCGGAATGTCCGATTGCGACTCAAACAGTTCGTCGTCCAGCTCCTACTCTGCACCAGACTCAACAGAATCATCGATCATTTCATCCGCGGTCTGCATTGCGAGTTCCGCTCCGCCTGAAGCGGGACCGATGCCATCGGCAAACATGGTGAAATATTCGTTCAACATACGACCCATGGTATCCATGGTGACCTTGAGCTCATCCGAAAGCCGTTTGTTCTCACTACGCAGACGCTCCATCTCTTCATCATTCCCGGCATCCGCTGATGACACAGCGCTTGTACTCACGCTGCTGCCGAGCGCCTGGTAACTCAATGCCAGGTTTTCCACATCCACATCCGTCTGTTGCAGGCATAGATGATCATCCTTTGTGAAACCGTTGATGACATTCTGATAAAGCACCATCTCCATCTGCATGATGTTGTGCACAGACAGCTCCAGAATCGCACCTTCCTGTTGATAGCGTTCATGCAGTAATGCGCGTAAACGGTCAGTACGCTTCTGTCGATCCTGCTGAATGCGCTCTGCCAGATGACGCGCTGCCTGGCGAATCCGGCGTTTACGCAGCATCGCAAACACAATCAACAGAACTGAAACGATCAGCATGCCAAGAAAAACCTCGACAAGCACCAGTGCTGTCAGGTGACCAATCTCGATCATGCGCTCTCCTCCTGCTCTGCCGGCACATCGGGTGCGGTATCCTCAAGTTCACCCAGCAGATCAATCCTGTTACGTTGACTGGAGCGCCGCACCCACCAGAATGCACCACCGGCCAATGCCAGCACAATCAGATTGATTGCCGAACACCAGATTGCCGTGAACAACCAGGAATCCTCAGCTTCCGGCTCAGGTTGCTGAGCAGGTTCCGGCTCAGGCGCCGGTTGCGGATCAACGACTGCGGGAGGTTCGACCGGAGGTGGCTCAGGTGCAACAGGAGGTGGCGGTTTCACCCCTTCCACTTCCGCGGGGCTGTCAAGATATTCAACCGGTCCGCCTTGCAAATTTTTTGCGGTGGCTTTGACCATAATCTTGCGTGCCCCGGAGAAACCCAAAAGGTCGATTTTTCCGCTAACCTGTGAGCCCTGATTATCAACCTGAAGGTCTACAGGCACCCCCGATTCGTCTTCCAGCCAGACCCCAAGTTTGGCACTGGCCGGATCGATCAGTGTCTCATCAGCCTTCAGGTTGAGATCCAGTCCCTGCCCCTCCTGCCAAGGCGTCAATGACAGGGCCACTGGCGGCACCACCTCAAATGCCACACGGCGTTCACGCATAAAGGTTGGCCCCCGCGCATCAATCACCCATTCCCCTACCCCGCTGTTGAGATTCTCACCCCCGAATCGGGTACTGAAAACCCCATCATTGGCCTGCTGATCCCCGTTTTGGCCATCATCAAGCAGCGGCTGAGGTTCCGATGCACCGGCGACGTCATTCACTATGGCGGTGACATTCACCACATTGAGGAATTCCGGCTTCTCAATGGTCGTGCCGTGATCGCTGAAACTGACATTGAATGGGAAAATTTCCCCCTGAATGACTTTGTTGGGAAGATCAGTGGTCCTCATCTTGAGATCGGTCACCACCATGACCCGGTTGTCCGGATCAACTTCCGCACGGATGCGCCATTCCCCTGCCTGCGGATTGACGATCGTCAGCATGTCGTAACCCTTGTCACGGTGCCAGGTCACATGCGGCGGCGCATTGTCCGCACCAAAGGCGTTACCATCGGGGGGAATGACCTGGGTGGGCTGGGCATCAGGCTTGTGAAACACCAGCAAAGTGGGCTCTGTGATACTCGGGTCGATGCTGAACTTATTGTCTTTCAAGGGGATCGCATCCGGTTTTCCGACCTTCTCGAACAGGCGCAGAAACAGTTTCTGAAGAGCGTCGGCACTCTCGGTCATCTCGTACCAGCCACCCGTGGTGTCCGCCAGTTGGCGCATCAGTTCGTGATCCGCGTTCTTCGACAATGCGATGGTGTGTATCGTGACACCCTGTTGTTTCAAGCCAGGCAGTATCCCTTGGATAATGCGCTTCTTGGAGGCTGCATTGCGGGCCCCGTCCTTGGAGATGTCCACCATGCCATCGGTTAACAAGATCACGCTTCGGCGGTATGGCCCCGGGGGGCCAGACCAGTCTTCAGTGGCTCGCTTCAGGGCATCTTCTATGTTGGTGAACTGACCGGGCGAACCGATACTTTCCGAACTCTTGCGGGCTTTAGCCTTCCACGCCTTATCCACCTGTCCTAGGGGAATCTGCATGTTCACATACTGACCAAAGGTCCAAACCCCCGCCCGGGTGTCCGGAGGCAGCAGGCCAACCAGCAGCCGCAACGCGGGCCGCCGCAGATTCTCCGGGTCGTTTTTTTTCATGCTGCCGGAGACATCGATAAGGATCCGCACATCCGCCATTTCATCGACATCTGCCCAAGCGGATGCAACAGGTAGACCCAGACACAGCAGTAAAATGAGAATTGATACGCACCAAACCAGCCGTTCATGGCTGAGCGTTTTTTCCAAGCAAACCCTCTCCTGCCGGATGCGATTGCCAGGTCTCGTGTTGAAGGGTTCGGTGCAATACACAGGTCTTACCTCTTCTCTGCAGTCACGCGTGATGTTGGACCCATGACCATGCGCAACGAACGATAATCTACCCAGATTTATCCCGGCCAAAGGCCTGGGTTTTGCCTTATGCCTACGTCTGCCGTTCCCTGCTCCGGTGGAGGACTGCATCAATCCATAGACTCGCTCCATGGACTGCTGCGCAGGGATCGCTAGGGCAGATCAGCCGGCTTACCCAAAATATCAATCAGGCAGCTTCATCAGAATCTGAGAAGATGCCGGATCAATTACATTAACGGCTAGTTTGGGTAGCTCTTTAATTCCCATGAGCTGAGCAGATGCCTTGAAGTATTCATGGCAAGTGCTGGTAAGGCGGGGTTTGAATCAGTTTTTGCTTTTGTAGGGTGATGGCTGGCCATCAGGTTGTTTGCTGAAGCGCTTGTAGGACCACTGATACTGGCTCGGAAACATGTTTATCAGAAGCTCGACACCCTGGTTGAGGGCCGTTGCAGCCTTCAGGGGATCTTCATCAGCAATGCCTTCAGGTGCCGGAAGATAATGGACCCGATAGCCACGGCCATGATCCAGCCGCTCAGCACAGGCCAACACCACTCGGGCACCGGTTTTACGCGCCAAGCGGTTGGCCAGCAACATGGTCAGTGCGGGTGTGTGGAAGAAAGGCGCAAACACGGCGCCTTTATCCGATTTGGGCTGCTGGTCGGGCAGGATACCCGAGATACCACCAGCTTTGAGGGTCGTTAACAGGCGCTTCACACCACTGTTGTCGGTCGGAACCAGTTCCGCACCACCCCGTTCCCGGGCCTGCTTCATGATCTCATCAAGTATCGCCATTCTCGGCGGACGATACAGGTTGGTGACCTGTCCCCGGCGTTGCAGCTCCAGACCGACGAGTTCCCAACACCCTATATGCGGTGCCAGGATGATCACCCCCTGACCCGCATCCCGGTTGAAGCACTCCTCACCTTCAATGGAGTGAATCAGACCCATGACCCGATCGAGTGGCCGGAACCAGACAGCACTCAGTTCCATCAGGGTGCAACCCATTCCCTGCAGAGTGCGGTTGCGCAGTGCACGGATCTCCTGTTCGGACTTTTCGGGAAAGCACAGCCGCAGATTGGTCTCTATGATGTTGCGCTCGCGATTGGGAATCAGTCGGAACAGGTTGCCAATCAGACGCCCGCACGCGTGCAGCCATGACAGAGGCAAAACATGCATCCCACGCCAGATGTAATAGAAGATCCGCACCAACATGGACGCCGATTGTACACAAAAAATGCCTTACCCCGCAGTCCCGCGGAAAACCTGCGGGACATTCAACAAAAACAGCAAAACTCAGGCCGACTACACTATAGTGATTAAATCTGACAACCGGATGAGGCCGAACCCATGACAGATCACTCGCTCCACAACCTATCGCCGAAACAGGCCTGGCAGATGATGCAGGATGACCCGCGAACAGTGCTGGTGGATATCCGATCCAGCATGGAGTTTTTGTTCGTCGGTCATCCCAAAGGAGCGGTTCACATCCCCTGGATCGATGAGCCGGACTGGACGGTCAATCCTCACTTTGTTACCGATATCCGCAAGCTCCTCCTCGGTGGCAGCATCTGCACCATCGATGAAGGTTGCGCCCCGGTCATCTTGATCTGCCGGAGCGGAAAGCGCTCGCTTGAAGCGGGAAAAGCCCTGCTGGATGGCGGCTTCATCCGGGTATTTCACGTCGATGAAGGCTTCGAGGGCGACCTGGATGATCAGCATCATCGCAGCAGCCAGGGAGGCTGGCGCTACCACGGCCTGCCTTGGGAACAGTGCTGAACCGCCTTGTTGATGAATTCAAAAAATCCGCTGCGGTTTCTTTTTTCAAGTTTTTTGCCTCCTGCGCCGATACCCTCAGCATATGCCCGTCATACCGAGGCTTGAGGAACACATCAGGATTCGCAGACATCGTCGGTTTTGAGAGGCCAGGCCGATTCGATCCGTTTGATGGAATCTGAAAAAAATATTCGCGAAGTATTCTCCACTATTCATTTATGGTTAATATTTTGCTATGTTTTTTAGGTGGTTAAGCTGGATTTATTACTTGAACAATTCGGAATTCAGCCTAACCTGACATTTTTAAAAGTAAAAACATAAGTTTGCAAGAATGGAATTCTGACTCCGCAGGGATCAGGATCAAGAAAGGAGATCACATTTTGCGGTCACAGACGCTTTGAGCCGCTCAACGACATTGATGAATACTACGGAGTGTTACAGGCGCACTCCAACCACGACTCGGGAGTTCGCTTCCAGTCATTGAAGTAAAAAACGTATCGCGTCACAAGGAGTCACCCAGGTGAAACCCAACACTCGTCATAGGAAACTTCTCCTCTGTCTGCCCTTTATGCTCGCACTCAATGTGCAAGGACCGTCAGCCTATGCAGACACCAGCAGCTACATCGAAGCCGTCACCGCTGATGTAGAAGAGTTTTCCACGGGTAGCTTCAACCCGCCCGAGGAGTCCCCCTGGGTCGCCAAAATTGCAGGGCAATCGGCATCTGGTGGTTCTCCCCAGGAGAAACTCGAGGACTTTTCCAGCTTCATCAAAGAGAAATCTCCGGGCAGTTATATCTTCTACTCGAAACTACCGAAAGAGTATCAAACCCGGCTGCACCAGGATTATCTGGCCACCGGCGACTTGGAAAAGATCAAGCAGGACATCTTTAAGTATTCCCGCGAAGTCAAAAGGCAAAATCGGCTATAAATCAAAGTGGATCTCCCAATGAAGTATCATCTCACACGGATCATGTCGAACCTCGGATCACGGGCTATGCTGGCATCGCTCTGCGGTATATTCTCATGGAGTGCCATCGCGGGAGTCGACAGAACCCTGCCCTTACCTCCCGGCAGCATCGCACCCAGCGCCGATGAAGTGGCACAGCAAGTCTACTTTGCGAATCATTTCTACTCGTTCAAGAATTTTTCCATTGCCCGGCGCGGCAGCACCATGAGTGTGCTGATCAATCAATCGGCCAGCAACAAGGAAAGCACGGTCAGTCTGGAACGTCATATCAATAACGACTATGAATCAGAGCCCGGTGAAGCGATTCGCTCCAGGGACCTGGCGATCTTTCACTCCGGCAACATGCGCGGCACCGGCATGCTGGTCACGGAATATACGGAAGATGACAAGAGCAAGGACTACATGGTCTGGACCCCGGAACTGCGAAAAATCCGTCGATTCGCACAGCCACAGCAGGATGAAGCCTGGGGTGGCAGCGCCTTTACATTCGGCGATGTCACATTGAGAAAACCCGATGATGAAACCCATGAACTGATCGGTAAAAAGATCTTCCACACCTGCCTGGGCGCGATCGAGGATCTTGAGGGCAAGCATTTCCGCTTTGTCGGGGAACTGCCAAACCGAAGCTGCCGTCATGCGGGCAAAGAGGTCTATGGACTGAAAAGCACCACAAAGTTTGACGACTGGTGGTATGACTACCGGATCAGCTATGTCGACACCAGCAGTTTTGCCGACTACCGCACCCTCTATTACAAAGACAGTAAATTGATAAAAGTAGTGGACAGGGACTGGGGTCTGGTAAATAGTGACAAAAAGGGTGATCCTCGGGCACTGTTCTGGAAATACTGGTACGGCTATGATCTACGCACCGGCCAGGAGAGCTGGGCCATCGTGCCGCAAAAGGTCGTGGAATATAATACCGATCGCAGCAGTTCTTACTGGACCGAGAAAACACTGCGCAAAATCAAACGCTGAAATGGATCTTTAACCTCTACCTGTAAATGAGAGTGGTTTCAGGTTTGATCAAATGAACATCCGGTATCGCTAAGGAGCCCACCAACCAACTTGATGAGTAGTACTCCGAAGTAGTTGTAAGGAGACCATCTGAGTAATAACGACGAAGATCCTTATGAATATTCTTCTCATAAAGCCGAACACATGGTTTAAACATACAACTCATCCCAGTTGCTCACTGTTGCTGCTGCTGTGCTGCCTGATCCCTCTGGGTGCCTGGGCCGGAGTGGAGCGAAATCTTCCACTCCCTCCCAAGGGTGAAACCCCCGATGCGGATGAGATTGCACGCCAGGTCTATTACGCCAATCATTTCTACGCTTTCAAGAATTTTTCCATCTTGCGTCGCGGTAACACAATGACCGCGCTGATCAACCGCTCGTCCAGTGGCAAGGAGACCCTCATTGGACTGGAGCGGCATCTCAACAACAATTACGACCTGATTCCCGATGAGGCCGTGCGCTCTCGGGATCTGGCGATCTTCCACTCCGGCAACATGCGCGGCACCGGAATGCTGGTCACAGAGTACAAGGATGACAATGAAAGCAAGGATTACATGGTGTGGCTGCCCAAACTGCGCAAGATCCGGCGCTTTGCCCAACCCCAGTATGATGATGCCTGGGGTGGCAGTGTCTTCACCTTCGGTGATGTAACCTTGCGCAAACCCGAAGACGAAACCCACGAACTGATCGGCGTAAAGACCATGCGCACCTGCCTGGGCGCCATCGAGGACATGGAGGGCAAGCACTATCGGTATGTTGGCGAATTACCCAACCGCAGCTGTCGGCACGCGGGTAAACAGGTCTATGGCTTGAAGAGCACCACAAAATTCGATTTCTGGTGGTACGACTATCGGATCAGCTATGTGGACACCAGCAGCTTTGCCGATTACCGGACTCTCTATTATAAAGACGGCAAACTGATCAAAGTGATCGATCGCGACTGGGGACTGGTCAACAGCGAAGACAAAGGTGACCCCCGTGCATTGTTCTGGAAGTATTGGTACGGCGTTGATCTGCGTACCGGACAAGAGAGCTGGGCGGTAGTCCCACAAAAGGTGATCGACTACAACACGGATGAGGACAACGATTTCTGGACTGAGAAAACCTTGCGCAAGATCAAACGTTGATCGACTTCAGCCCATCGAGGCTGAGGCATGGCGGATCAGTCTGGAGCAATCATCAAAATCAGGGCTCATGCCTATGCCCCGTCACTCCTTGATACCAACACCCTTGGCCAGCAGTTTCAGGCTGAACAAGGTCAATAACACGATGAACCCAAGAATAATGGCCAGGGCGATCCGAACATCGATATCGGACACCCCCAGCAAGCCATATCGGAAGGTGTTGACCATATACAGCACCGGGTTCACCAGCGAGAATTTCTGCCAGAACTCCGGTAACAGTTCAATCGAATAGAACACCCCGCCCAGATAGGTTAAAGGCGTCAGTATGAACGTCGGCACGATGGAGATGTCGTCAAAGCTTTTTGCATACACCGCATTGATGAAACCCGCCAGAGAAAACAGCACGGATGTCAGCACGAAGACCACAAGGGTCAGGGCGTAGCTGTGAATGCGTAGATCAGTGAAGAACAGGGAGATCAAGGTCACCACGACACCAACGATCAGTCCCCTGGCCACCCCTCCGGTCACATAACCTGACAACACAATCCAATTAGGCACAGGGGCGATCAACAGTTCCTCGATGTAATGTTGTAACTTGGTGCTAAAGAACGAGGACACCACATTGGCATAGGAGTTCTGGATCACTGACATCAGGATCAGGCCCGGCACAATGTATTCGATGTAGCTGTACCCCCCCATTTCACCGATCCTCTGACCAATGAGTTTACCGAAGATGATGAAATAGAGGGTCGTGGTGATGGCCGGAGGCAATATGGTCTGCACCCAGATCCGCGTGAAGCGCAAGATCTCCTTGGTAACGATCGTCTGATAGGCTATGCGTTTAATTGACATCTCATGCCCCCGGATCGGGACGTTCGACCAGATCGATGAACATCTGCTCCAGCCGGTTTTGCTTGTTTCGCATGCTGGTCACCTGTATGCCGTGATGGGACAGAGCCTCGAATAATCCGTTCAGACGCTTTTCACGGGTCACGGTCACCTCGAGGGTTTGCGGATCCAACAGGGTCACCCCATAGTCCGGGATCTCCGGTGCCGCATCCAGCGCACGTTCAAGATCAATGACAAAAACCTCTGTGTGTAATTGACTCAACAAACTGGCCATACTGGTCTGTTCGATGATCCGTCCATGGTGGATGATCGCAATGTTGCGGCACAGGTTTTCCGCTTCTTCCAGATAGTGGGTGGTGAGGATGATCGTGGTTCCCTGGCGATTGATCTCACGCATGAAACGCCACATGGAACGGCGAATTTCGATATCCACCCCGGCGGTGGGTTCGTCCAGAATCAACAGTTGCGGACGATGCACCAGAGCCCGAGCGATCATCAGGCGGCGTTTCATACCCCCCGAGAGCCAACGCGCCTGGGTATGACGCTTCTCCCACAGATCAAGTTGTTTCAGGGTGGCCTCAGCCCGGACGAAAGCCTCTTTTCGCGGAATACCGTAATACCCGGCCTGATTGACCAGGATCTCAATCACCGGCTCCCACATATTGAAATTGAATTCCTGGGGCACCATGCCAATGCGCTGCTTGGCCTGTTCCTTGTCACTATCCAGATCGTGCCCGTAGACACTCACCTGCCCCGAACTCTTGTTGGTCAGTGAGGCGATGATACTGATCGCGGTGGATTTACCGGCGCCGTTCGGACCGAGCAGGGCGTAGAAATCCCCCTCCTCCACCACCAGGCTGACACCTTTCAATGCGGTGAACCCGTTACGGTAGGTCTTGTGCAGGTTGTCAATGACCAGCGCAGGCATGGATTAGAATCCGCAATTCATACGAAACACGTCACTCCAGGCGCTTTTGGACATCGGCCCATAGTGCCTGATAGGCCAAGGCTGCCTGACTTTTTGGAGCGAATGCCTGAACCGGCATTCGGTGAATGCCCATCTTTTCCACGTCGCTGGCATAGGGAATTTGTGCTTCCAGCAACTCTTTGTCCGTTTGCTGAAGTTCCTGCATGACATCCCGATGCATACGCTTGCGCCGATCCACCATGGAGAAAAACGGCATCAGCTCCAGACCTGTAATCCGGTGTCCATCAAGAAAATCCAATAGCTGTGCATAGGTGCGCAATGATAGCGTCGTTGGGATCAAAGGCAGAAGCAGGCCTTCGGCAGCGCGAAAAATATTCTCAGAAACCAGCGAGATACTTGGCGGGCAGTCAAGAAACACATAGTCATAGGCCTGAGACAACGGACGCAGCAACTTCAGTAACTGCTTGGTCGGTTTCTTCGCATCTTCCAGTTGCAGATCCATGTTGCGATAGGAAAAATCCGCCGGCAGCATGTCCAGGTTTTCAAAGTCGGTAGCCTTGACCACCTCTTCCAGATCAATCTTTCCACTGATCAGACGTTTCTTGCTGCCTTTGACTTTGGGCTTGATACGGAAGTAGAAGGTTGCCGCAGCCTGAGGGTCCAGATCCCAGATCAGGGTGCGATACCTCTGGGACGCAGCAAGATAGGCCAGGTTGACGGCAGTGGCCGTCTTACCCACCCCACCCTTGATGTTATACACACCCAGAATATGCATCAGGCCCCTCCGAACAGCTTGCGGAAGGCTTTTTCATTCTCCGAGCTGCTGAATTCGGTGAAAAGTTGTGCGAAGGCCCGTCGGGTCAGCGCCTGTTTCTCATAGAGCTTACCCACCAGGATTCCCATCGCCATCAAGGCGCTGGCCGGAGCCCCCTCCTTGAGCATTTCGCTGCCAAAGCCCTCCAGGGAATGGGCCTGCACCTCAAGGTCCTGAAATTCACCCAGGTTGTCGAGCAGCACTTTCAGCAGCTTTATGAGATGACGAATCTCAGGCTTGGGATAGAGGCTCTGGAAAAACTCCATCATGTAACGCAGTTTTTTGCACTGTTTGCGCAGTTCATGCATCTGTTCCCCGGGGGAGTTCGGACCGATCGCAGCCCCTTGCTGCAAGATCTTGCTGTAGAGTTTGCCGATCCGCCGGTCCGCGAGCTGTGCCGCGGGTACCTTGGCATTGGGTCCTTTCGGCTGATCGCTGAGCGGTGCTTCCAGAAAGTCCCGCCAACTCTTGAGTATTTTTCGGAAATGTGGGGAATTGAGTTTCTTCACCAGCCGGGCATGCGCGGATTTATGATGTCGTTTCAGATAGTCATGAAACGGATCCAGATCCGGCCGCACCGCAGCGGGCAGACTGGTGCGATAGTGATGGTACTGCAGCAGGTAGACATCCAGGTCCCGGGTCTGTCCGGTAATCTGGCCGATCCAGGCGAATCCCTGCTTGAAGGTCTCGAGCTCCTGGGGATCGAACGCACCCTTGATCTGACTCATCGCAGAACGGGTGCGACGGGTTGCAACCCGCAGGTCATGCAGGAATTCACTGTCGAGATTGGCCTTGGCGCCTGCCACGTTGGCCTCCAGGGTATCCAGCAGTCCGAGCAGAATACGTTTCGCGGTGGCATCAGAGCGGGCATCAGGATCCAGATTGTAGTTCAGCTTGGAGGCGTAATCTCCAGGCTTGATCCCTAAATGACCCATAGCGGCGCGAAATAGGCTGTGATCGCAGGGAGAGAGACGAAATGCCTGAAGCCGTTCGATCACCTTTTCGAAAGCTGCTTCGTAACCACGTAGCGGCATCACCATCAGCAATGTATCCAGTGGTCCGCTCTGCTTGCGGTTGACCGAATGGTATTCGCTCGATACCCAGGCCACCCGAACCACGGTTTTCTCTTCCGAATCAAGCAGAGCGATATTCTGTCGTGTCTGGGTAATGATCACCTTGGGCAGCAACACACGCATTTCAAGCACTTTGGCAAGCTGCTCGGTCACCGGCCCGGGTGGCAGATCCTCTGCAAACTCGGGCTTCTGCGCCATGGGCTGGCAAAGTTGCGGGGTACAACCTTCATTGAGCGGCGACCAGCACAGGCCACCCTGCTCACCCTCCTCATGCAGCAGTTCCGCTCCGGCGAGCCAGACACGCCAATCAAAACTGTCGTAATAGGTTTGCTCAAGATTCGATGATGGGTTTTCACCCAGGCTGTACGTTTCAGCAAGCGCTGCCTTCAGTCCCTCTAAATCGAAGTCTTCCGGCAGAAGGTAGGATACTGCATGGAGTGACATTGTAGCGTCTCGTTTTCCGATCTCGTACAAACAGCAAAATAAAATGTCTTGGCCCCGCACAAGATCTGCAGGACGGGTGCAGGTTCCTGCATAGGGAACCTGTCCTTGACGACCCGGAGTAGCCCGTCGTCTTTAGAAGCGCAACGGGCAGATTACCCTAAGTGGTCGAGGGTGGCCACCCCGGCGGGTCCGCCTCAGTTGCTCAATCCGCCAGACTCTTACTCGCGATTTCAAATACATCCCTGGAAATTTCCGATTGGCCCAGTACCCGCTCGAACTCACCCCGCATGAGGGCCTGCCGGCGCTCATCGTATCGCCTCCAGCGACTCATCATGCGCAGCAGGCGGGCCGCGATCTGCGGATTCATCCCGTCCAGGGCGATGACTTGATCGGCGAGGAACCGGTATCCGCTGCCGTCGGCGGCATGAAAGGCAGCCGGATTGCCTCCGCAAAAGGCACCGATCAAACTCCGTACCTTGTTCGGATTGCGCAGCGAGAAGGCGTTGTGGTTCATCAGCGACTTGACCCGATCCAGGGTTCCCGGTAATTGAGAACCTGCCTGCACGGCGAACCATTTGTCCATCACGAGTGGATCCTGGCACCACTTCTGTTCGAACTGTTCCAGAGCCTGGCTTCGTTCAGGAATATCCCGGCTCACCAGGCTTCCAAGCGCCGTCATGACATCGGTCATATTGTCGGCCGCTTCGAATTGATCCACGGCGATGCGGTCGATTTCCGGCTCCTGGAGGCTCATCAGATAGCCAAGCGAGAGGTTTTTCAGGCGTCGACGGGCGATGGCTTCGGAACTGATTTCATACCCTGGCGTGAGGTTGTCCCGGTAGCTGCGCAGAAAATCCTCCCGCAGTGCTTTCGCCAGGGCCTGCTTCAACCATTTTCGGGCATGGTGTATCGCATCGACCGCAACCACGGCCATCTGATCGCCGATGCTGGACTCGGTGGGCAGGCTCAGCAGTTCACTCAGCAGGGCCTTGTCCGAGCCGGTGTCATTCAGCACCTGGCGAAACGCCGAGACAAACCCGTCATCGAGTTCGAACGCCCGTTGTTCCCGGTAGGCAGACACCAATCGTTGTAAAACACGATGCGCCAGGGTGTGCCCCGCATCCCAGCGATTGAAATCATCCCGGTCCCGGGCCATCAGGAACATCAGCTCCTCATCGGAATAGTCGTACTCCAGCCTCACCGGCGCGGAGAATCCCCGCAGCAGGGACGGTACAGGCCGCTCGGCCAGGTCGTGAAACAGAAAGCTTTGCTGGGCCTCGGTCAGTTCCACCACCCGGTGAGTCTCCGCAGCGGAATCGTCAGATTGAAGTTTCAAGGGTATTTCCCGGCCCTGAGCATCCAGCAAGGCCAGATCGATCGGGATGTGGAAGGGTTTCTTGTCCTTTTGTCCCGGGGTATCCGGGGTCGATTGGGACATGTGCAACTGGTACACACCGCTTCCGGCATCGAACTCGGACCTCACACGGATCACCGGGGTACCCGCCTGGGCATACCAGAGGCGGAACTGTTGCAGGTCTCGCCCGCTGGCGTCTTCCATGCATTTGACGAAGTCCTCAGTGGTCACCGCCTGTCCGTCATGCCGCTCGAAATAGAGGTCGGTGGCTTTGCGGAACCCCTCCGCACCCAGCAGATTGGCCTGCATACGCACTACTTCGGCGCCTTTTTCATAAACCGTCACGGTGTAGAAATTGTTGATCTCCATATAGCTGTCCGGACGCACCGGATGGGCCATCGGCCCGGCATCCTCGGCAAACTGATGGGTCCGCAGCAACCTGACATCCTCGATCCGCTTGACCCCCCGGGACCCCATGTCGGCAGAGAATTCCTGGTCCCTGTAGACCGTCAAACCCTCTTTCAGGCTCAGTTGAAACCAGTCCCGGCAGGTGATGCGGTTACCCGTCCAGTTATGGAAATACTCGTGCGCGATTACCCCCTCGATACCCTGAAAGTCACTGTCCGTGGCGGTATCCGGGCGGGCCAGCACAAACTTGGAGTTGAAAACATTCAGCCCCTTGTTTTCCATGGCCCCCATATTGAAGTCGTTCACCGCCACGATCATGAACACATCCAGGTCATACTCCCTGCCGTAGCGTTGTTCGTCCCAGGCCATGGCGTGTTTGAGCGACACCATGGCGTGATCACACTTGTCGATATTTTCCGGTTCGACATAGATCCGCAGGTCGACCTTGCGCCCCGAGGCGGTGATGAACTGATCCTGCTGATAGCGCAGATCACCCGCAACCAGGGCGAACAGATAGCAGGGTTTGGGGAAAGGATCCTCCCAGCGCACCTGGTGACGTCCCCCCTCCAGGTCAACGGACGCCACGCAATTTCCATTCGACAGCAATACCGGGTAGCGCTGCTTGTCGGCACTGATCGTGGTACTGAAGCGGGCCATCACATCCGGCCGATCAGGATAATAGGTGATGCGCCGGAATCCTTCCGCCTCGCACTGGGTGCAGAACATCTGACCGGACTGATACAGCCCCTCGAGGGCGGTGTTTTCCCGGGGATTGATCAGCACCTCGGTGCGTAGTACACACTGCGCCCCAGCATTCGGTATGGTCAGGGAGCGGGCATCCAGCTGGAAATCCTGTGGACCCAGTTCCCGACCGTCCAGGTGCACCGAACAGAGCTGTAACTGTTCGCCATCCAGCTCCAGATCCCCCGGCTCACCGGTATGGGCGGGATTGCGCCGCAGGTGCAGCTCACTGATGACCCGAGTCGCCTCCTCCTGCAGCTGAAATTCCAGCGCCACCTGATCGACGAGATATTCCGGTGGACGATAGTCTTTGAGATAGATGGTTTTGGCGCTGTCTGTTCGCATAGGAATTCCTGTAGTCCGACGGCGAGGTCAGTTCGAGAGTCAATGCAGAAAGTCTAATGGGGGCTGAACGGATCATGCAATGACCATTGTTCTGTCACTATCGCGGGACCGGCACGGATTCCCGATATAGAAGTCGCCCCACTCTGCTGCTAGGATGTTAGGCAGAATCCACCATGAGCTAATCAATTCATTTCTCACGGTATTACAATCATTTAGCTTTAAGAATTTACCAGGAATCCGAATATGCCGCACGTCGTGATGTACTCCACCGCCATTTGTCCCTACTGCGTCAGGGCAAAGCACCTGCTGGAAAACAAGGGCGTCGACTACGAAGAGATCCGTATCGATCACGATCGTGAGATCATGCAGGAGATGATGCGCAGGAGTAACCGCCAGACTGTCCCACAGATCTTCATCGATGATTTTCATGTGGGTGGATATGACGACCTGGCCTCCCTGGAGATGTCAGGACGCCTGAACCAGTTACTCGGCCTCGCGGACGAATGAGCGAAGCCTCCCATCCCGCGGAAAAGGTGCGTCTGGACAAATGGCTCTGGGCCGCGCGTTTTTTCAAGACCCGCCAGATTGCCGCTGAGGCGATCAACGGAGGCAAGGTGCACCTCAATGGACAGCGCACCAAACCCGGCAAGGAGATCAAGGCCGGCAGCCATTTGGGAATCCACAAGGGTTCCCTCGAGTGGGACGTCCGGGTCATCGTGCCCGCAACTCAGCGCAGACCTGCGGCCGAAGCCTGCCACTTCTATGAAGAGGATCCGCAAAGCCTTAAGCGACGAGAGAAGGCAGTCGAAGCCCAGAGACTGCAACGCTCACTGGCGCCGCAACCCGTGTCGACCAGACCCAGCAAACGGGACCGTCGGATGATCCATCGTTTCACCCAGAAGACCCCCTGATCATGGACCAGGACGCCTATCGCCGTACCTACCGGGAGATGAATGAGCGCTTCTGCGCTTACGAAAAGAGCATGCTCTCGCTACAGTGCCAGTGCAGCCAGGCGAAAAAGATCTGCATTGCGGAGCGCGAGGGTGTGCACTGTCTCTCGGACGAGGCACAGAACCAATGCCTGGAACTCCAGTCGGCGCTGCGCCATCAGGCCCGGTTCGCCCTCAAAACCAACAATGACCGGGAGGTTCTGCCTCACGCCCAGGCGATGCGTCTGCAGGTTGGTGGACTGCGGGGATTACACGCGGCGTTGTTTCCGGATACCCCCATGCCTCCAAGAATTGAAGATGTGTATGGTTTGATCAGTCAGGCCAGGGAAACCTTTGGCAGTCTTGAGAACCTGCCCTTCCAAATCCTGATACAACACGTTTCCGCCTACCAGGGCAGACGCCGCTGACCGTTACAGCCGGCCAGACAGACACCCGGATAACCCTCACGCCAGAATAGACTTCATCAGTTCGCGCAAGGGATCGAACACCGGAGCCAGTTTTTTTCTCATCAAGCTGCCCATAGCGTCAGACTTGGAAAAAACCGGTCGTACTACGCCATAGCCCATACCCGAAAGTGCGTACAACGCAACCAACAGCTCATGCTGCTCAGCAGAGGCCTGCAGACAGGCCTGATAGTCAGGATCCTGGTACTGCTGTGCCTGGGTCATCAGCTCATCCAGGGTCATGTCCGGATCACCCCCGGGCCGAAGTTCCTTGAGATATTCCCGGATCGCATCCAGCAGGAAAGTCACCACGTCCTGATTCGCCGGTTTCTCCATGACCCGCAGGCAGGTTGACACGAAACCCTGCCCCTGGGGACTGGTGATTCGCAGCATCTGCTGTGCAAAGGGATTCCCCGCCTCCGCGAGAATTTCCAACGCTACCCGGGTATCAGGTTCAAGAGCTTTGGCCGCTGGCGGTTGCGGCAGGTCATCCGGAGTACTGGCAAGAAAGCCCAGATAGTAGGTCGGCTTGCGTGCCCCCCGCTTCCACAACTCTGCGCGTTCCTCATGCGAAATCAGACCGGGTTGCAGCGCGAGTTTCAGGCTCTCGATCATAAGCATCGGTTCGGTTTCGAAAGGCAGGTATTCGATCAGGAAATGCGCTAACTCGCTCCCCATCGCCCCCTGCACGACCTGAGAATTCTGCAACATGCGTCGTGCATTGTCCGGATCCTGTGAGGTCCACCAGGCCCTGCGCGCCAGTTCGTCCGTCAATCCCCGGGCCGAGGCCACGGCAATGACCGCTTCAGGCTCGCCGAGCAGCAACAGGTTTTCCAGGTGTTCATCACGGGCCTGTCCCATTCGGGTCCAGCGTTTGAGATAGACAGGATAGCCGCCGGGGGAGCCGAGTACATGCCCGGATAACTCCTCACGAATGCGCCGGAGGTACTGATCATCGCGACTGGTGGGATTGAGCGACATTTTGCTTTCGTCCTGCTGGGTGAGGGCATGCAAGGTCATGGAGGATTCATCGATCCGAATCGCCCTGGGCTTGTTGGCCAGCAACACCCGCAGGCGCAGTGCGTCTTCATGAGAAAGTTCCATGCTGCTCCGAACTGTATTGGTTAAGTTTTTTCATCCGCACCCCTGACCCGGGTGGGTTGATACAGGTACCTTGAAGGTGCCGGTCATGTGAACAGACACACCCGGCTTTCAATACTTCGGGAGTCCGTACAAAGCTCCCGTCCCAGGGCGAGCCCGGCTCAGCTCGAATAGGCGGCTATCGCTGAGTCGTCCCGGGAATCGGCTTACTGGATGGGTTCGTCAAGTGGGAGATAATTGCTGTCTTTGGGGTTGAGAAAAATAAACTGACTCTCCCCGTCATCCAGCTCCGCAAAATCCATGGTCGTCTCATCCAGCAGCGAGTAGTGCTCGGGTTCCATGACGATATTGATACCCTCGGAATCGAACTGGATATCCTCATCCTTGGCATCATCAAAACCCATCAGATAATCAAAACTGCCATCCTCTTTCTGCTGGGCGGCAAAACGCAGGGCCATACCTTCCGTACCGCCCATCTTTGCTGCCTGGAGTATCTGCTGCGCTGCCCGGGGTGTAATTTTAAACATCGCTTACCTGTACCTTGCTTGCTGCTTGAACATCTTTTTCAGCCGCGACCTGTGCGACGAAACGCCTGACCCAATCATTTCCGCCGACACTTCGCATGTGCGTATAGCTTGCCAGCAGATTCTTGTAAATGTAGCCATCATGCTTACCATCGATTCCGTATCCTCGGACCACCTCATAAGCGAACTCATCGTCGTCGGCTTCCAATCCCTCCAACGAGGAGTAGTGGAATTCGTGGGCGGGGATCGTGTCATCGGGTTCTGACTGAACCCTGGGCCAATGACTCCGGCCGGTTTCCCTCAGCTGCACATAACCACGCCCTTTGGGTTTCTCGTGCATCACCGTATCAGCGGGTATCACTCCAGCCATTCTACATTGTTTCCCATTCCAGGTAAGCGTCTGGGTCAGGTAGATCAACCCTCCACATTCCGCGTATACCGGACCGCCCTTTTCGATGAACTCCGCCACCGAACAGCGCATCGTGCTGTTATGCTGCAGTGCATCCATGGCGGTCTCGGGAAATCCACCTCCCAGAAATACTCCATCCACTTCAGGCAGTTGAGAGTCATTCAGGGTATCGAATTCGACCAACTCCACACCCAAAGAGCGAAACCTCTCCAGATCATCAGGATAGTAGAAACCGAATGCTCGGTCTTTTGCCAGACCGATACGCAGCCCTGAGTATTTTTCTTCAACAGGATTTGTAATCCCATTCACGACAGGCAAGGCAGGCTTACTCACAAGGTCCGCGATGCCCAACAGACGATCGAGATCAACCTGCTCTTCAACCCGTGAGGCAAGCCGCGCGATCAGCGTCTCGGCCCCTGCCTCCTCGTTGCCCGGAATCAAACCCAGGTGACGCTCAACGATGTGCAGTTCAGGATCCTGATGCACGGAACCGAGCACCGGGATATCGGTATAGTGTTCAACAACCTCGATCAGTTTCCTCTCATGACGGGTGCCGCCGACACGGTTCAAAATCACCCCGGCAAAATTGACCTCAGTGTCGAATGCCTGGTATCCGAGCAGCAGGGGTGCGATACCTCGTGTCATACCCTGGCAATTGATCACCAGGATGACCGGCAAGCCCAGTAGTTTCGCCATCGCGGCATTGCTGTTGGAGCCTTGCAGATCCATACCATCGAAGAGCCCGATATTGCCTTCCACCAGACCCAAACGGGCTGTCTGCATATGCTGCGCATAGGATGTGAGGATCTGTTCCGCTGACTGAGTATTGAAATCCAGATTATAGCAGGGATTGCCAGAAGCTTGACCATGCCAGATCGGATCAATGTAATCCGGTCCTTTTTTGAAAGGCTGAACCATCAATCCACGATTGGCATAGGCCCTCACCAAACCGATCGACAGGGTGGTTTTGCCTGAAGACTTGTGAGCGGCTGAAATATAGAAGGCAGACACGGAATTTGGATACCTGCAGAATATTACCGATATCCTACCCGGATAGTGGCTAATCCTCCACTCATGTAAGAGGGGTTATTTGTGGGGCTTATAAGATCCTTAAAACAGGGTTGCGTCGATGATGCATCCTGAATGGATGGACGGTGCAGTCGCTGAGACATGTCAGTTCTGATCCACCGACTCCTTGAAGCAGCTGTGATTTTCCGTGCAAAAAAAATCCCGGGACATGCCCGGGATTTTCTTCAGAACGGTTGTCGTTCAGTCTTCGAGTGTCTCGGGAAATACCTTGAACACCCGCGCGCCGACCGCCACCATGGTAAGCGCCACCGCGACACCTGCGACCCCGAGGGCTGCTTCCGGAAACGTGGGTACGTAGCTCGCGACCTGACCGTCGAAGAAGCCAGACTCGACCACTTGCTTTCCTGGAAAGAGGCTCATCGGGAAGGCCTGTCCACCAATGACGATCACATAGATCTGGAAGAATCCACCGATCAGCACCGCAATCGAAGCGAATGCAATGGCCCAGCGGGACTTGTCGAAAGCCGGAGAGTAGATCAGGAACAGGGGCAGAACACCGCCAATGAAGACCTGACCGATCCAGAACATCTGGGTGTATACGCCGCCATCCAGCAGAATGAAGCGCTCGATCCCGTGGTGCTGAGTGATATAAAGATTGGTCAGGTTGTAAACCAGAGTGAAATACAACACCGCGCCAACAAATACGCCAAGCAGATTCTTCAGTCGCGTCAGACGCAGATCGCCAATTTCCCGGTCTCCCCAGATGTAGGCGGCAATCAGGGTGATGATGAAGAACGCCAGACCGAAGCTGAAAGACATGATCACGAACATAGGCGCCATGATCGCAGCATCATAGGCTTCACGCGCCACCAGAAAACCGAAGATCGAGCCGGTACCGGTGGTCAGTGCAATACGCCAGAAAAACGCTGCGAAACCCACCGTACGATTGTACTTGTTAACCGTACGATCCATCATGGTCCACAGATAGACACCCACGATGGCGAAGAAGCCGGAATAGAGAATCACGTTCCAGGCAAATATCGACTTGAAGTTGTACTGGGTCATTGCAACGATGAGACGATCCGGACGGCCCAGATCCAGGACGAGCACCATCAAACCACCCGCCAGCAACCCGATTGCCAACAATCCCGAGTAACGACCCAGGGGCTTGTACATGGGACCCCCGAACACCGACCCGATGGATGCCACGTTCAGGGCGCCAGACGCTGCAACGATCAGGAAAATCGCGAACACATGAGGCAGGCCCCAGACCACCTGGTTGGTCATTCCGGTCACCCAGTGACCGTTATGTTCCATGTAGAAGGCAGCGCCCAGGCCTATGGCGATAAACACACCCAACAGGGCCAATCCGGACCAAAAACGTCCCGGGGTGCCGCAGTAGAGCTCACGGTAATACATCTTACTCATCTGAATCCAAGCTCCCCTCAGGTCACAGGTTGAGATAACGCACGCCGGTGTTCAACTCGAGGTCGGCCCGGATCTGTACTGAGTTATTGGTCTTGAGTGCCTTGCTGATCTCACTGTTGGGGTCCTTGAGATCACCGAACAGTATTGCGGCGTGACCCTCTTTTTCACAAGCTTCCTGACAGGCAGTCTGCATGACGCCTTCATCGATACGATGTACGCACAGGGTGCACGATTCGACACAACCCTTGCCACGTGGCTGATTCGTGGATTGGTCTGTCAACGTCTCGTGGACAAAAGAGCGTGCCTTGTAGGGACAGGCCATCATGCAATAACGGCAACCGATACAGCGATGTCGGTCAACCAGCACGATACCATCCTCGCGTTTGAAGGATGCCGTAGTCGGGCACACGTCAACACAAGGCGGAAACTCGCAATGCTGGCACATCAGCACCATGCGATTTTCATGCTGTGTCTGCATATCCTTGAGTTTGACCGTACGAATCCAAACCGCGTCGGTTTCCGGCCTGCCCGTGCTGTGTAAACCGTTTTCGGTATTACAGGCATCGACACAGGCACTGCACCCGTCCGCACACTTATTGGTATCGATCAGCATGCCCCATCGGTTCTTGCTTGAGGCGCCTTTGGTTTCAGCTGCCGCATTTGCAGCATGCAGGAACACACCCGGGGCTATGGTAGCGACACCGGTAGCAGCGATCGTTGCACCAATAAGCAGACGACGGTCTTTATTCGGCTGGTCATTCATATTGCTCATGATCAGTCTCTCTGTCGGCCAGTGGTCTGACTCATTGTCTGGTTATGAAAAGAACCCTCGGGATGGTAGCCAAGCTTACCATTCTTGCCATTGGGTTCCGGTGTCGTCCGATGACACTGGAAACATGGCAGGCTCACAGCAACGTAACCATGACAAACCTGACAAAATTCACCTTCGTCAGTAACCGGAATGGCGTGTCCATTGTCATCCTGGGAGGCGTGGCATTCAATGCACTCCACCAGGCTGAACTTGGAACCGCGAATACCGTCCCGGACTGTTTCGTCCCGTTCGTGTTTGAGATAGTCCATGTGGTTGCGTCGCATATCCGCAGTCGGCGCCACACAACTCGACAGCTTGGCTGCCTTGGAACTCTTGGTTACGAGGGCACTCTCACCGAAGGCCTGCATCGCGGGAAACAGTATTCCCGCGCAGACCAGAATGAGAAGCCGTTTGCTGATGAGAGAACTACGCATCTCAGCTCCTATTCACCTAACCCCATCTGGATATAACCGGTCGGGCAGACATCCGTACAAACATGGCATCCGATACATTTGGTGTAGTCGGTATCCACATAGCGTCCGGTAGTGGACTCATTGCGTTTGACACGGAACACCGCATCCTGGGGACAGAACACCACGCAGTTGTCACACTCGAAGCACATGCCGCAGCTCATGCAACGTTTCGCCTCGGCCTGAGCCTGAGCCTTTTCCAAACCGTTCATACGTTCTTTGAAATGATGCAGCACTTCGTCAGCCGTAGGCACATCCTCAGAGCGCAGATTTCTCGGCGTAAAGCCGAAGTGACCCAGGAACAGCTCATCCGCAGGGATGATCTCCTGATGCGAACGGTCCTCATAGTTGTGGATCGCATACTTCGCAGAGTCCGTACCGCGCAGGTCACCCACCTTGTTGTCGAAAGACTCGGGCACCATGTGGGTCTCTTCCAGCTTGTCCATCAGATCGAAGTGATGAACGTCAACCTTCGGACGCTTGGCCAGTTCCTTCTTGTGCAGGTAGGCATCGATGCTTTCACAGGCAATGGAAGCCTGGCCGATAGCGGTGGTCAACAGGTGAGGACGTACGATATCGCCCGCCACGAAGTGACCCTCTTTACCGGGCACCTGGTAGAACTTGTCCGCATCGATCTGGTTACGCGCGTTGGCCATTGCCTCAAGTCCTTCCATATCGGCACTCTGGCCGATGGCGGAAACAATGAGATCGGCTTCGAGCACACGCTCGGTACCTTCAACAGCAACCGGGGTCATGCCATCCATGGTGCAGTCACAGACTTTCAGACCGGTCGCGCGGCCGTCAGCACCGACGATCACTTCCAGAGGCATCACCCCATCAAGGATGGTGCAGCCTTCGTGCAGGGCATCATCGATCTCGTGCTGTGCAGCAAACATCTTCTCCCGTTTGAACAGGGAGGTCAGAGTCGCGGCGCTCGGCTGCGCGGAGCCGGCCAGAGCATCGTCCTGATTCATTGCGGTATCGAGCACCACGTCTTCAGGATTCCCGGCAGCGGCATTGGCGCCTAGTCGGCGGGCAACCGAGATCACGTCGATGGAGGTATCACCACCACCGATACACACGACCTTTTCACCGGTGACTTTCATGCGGCCTTCGTTGAAGGCTTTCAGGAAGGCCACGCCGGATACGCAGTTCGGAGTGCCTTTCCAGCCGTCAACCGGCAGATCACGTCCATTCTGGCAGCCCAGAGCCCACAGGATGGCGTCATACTCTTTCTCGATATCGGCAACCGGAACATCCACACCCACCTTGACGCCGGTACGGGTTTCAACGCCCATGTCCAGAATACGGTCGATTTCGAATTTCAGCTTGTCGCGAGGAATACGATAGTTCGGAATGCCGTAGCGCATCATGCCGCCAAGATCGGGATCCTTTTCGAAAACCGTCACAGCGTGCCCCATCTTGCGAAGCTGGAATGCGGCCGCCATACCAGCGGGACCACCACCGATGACCGCAACCTTCTTACCGGTGTCCGCACCCGGGGTAAACTTGAAGCCACGCTCGATGGCAACATCACCAATGTACTGTTCGACAGAGTTGATACCTACGAAGTCTTCCACTTCGTTGCGGTTACAACCATCCTGGCAAGGTGCCGGACAGACGCGTCCCATCATGGAGGGGAAGGGATTGGCTGCGGCAGCGCGTTCGAACGCATACTCTTCCCAATCCATACCTTCAGTCGGCTTCTCCTGCTCACGCACGATCGCCAGCCAACCACGGATGTCGTGACCGGAAGGGCAGCTGCCCTGACACGGAGGGGTGCGATTGATGTAAGTGGGGCATTTATAGGAGGTATCTTCACGGAAGATCTTATCACCCCAACTATCCCACTCGACATCGCCCTCTTCAAAGCGGCGCCAGGTTATCTTTTTCATCTCTTCACTAGGAGTTGCCATTTTCAGTCTCCTTCAAGGAACTTGTCTTGGTCGTGCCCTACCGGGGTAGGAGTCGTTGTTTGCGCTAGTAGTCGAATACTATTCGTCGTCGTCATCCTCACCGTACCCGGGGGCTTCCTCGGGGGGTGTTTTTCGGTTCATCACGAGGGCATTACTGACCAGCTGATGAACACTGACGATCTGGAACATGTCCATCCCGTAATAGGGAAATACTTTGGTAAACTGGCTCTTACAGATCGCACAGATCGCAGCCAGATGCGTCACACCTTTCTCTTCCATGACATTCTTGAATGCTGTCATGCGGGGTTTGGCGCCTTTTACCCGTACTTCCATCAGGTCGTCGGTTAGCAGGCCACCACCACCACCGCAGCAGAAGGTGCGCTCATGGATGGTGTCCCACTCCATGTCGTGGTAATTGTTCACCACGGCCTTGATCACTTTACGCGGTATCTCAAACTGGCCACCGGGCTTATCGCCCATGCGGGAAGCACGAGCCACGTTGCAGGAGTCGTGGAAAGTGATCGACATGTCGTCGTTCTCGGATTTATCGAACTCCAGGTCTCCCTTCTCGATATGACTCAGGGTGAACTCGCAGATATGCTGCGGAACCGGGTAGTTCGGATCCAGGAAATCAAAAGGACCTGCCAGGGTGTTCAGGAAGCTGTAGGCAATACGCCAGGCATGCCCACACTCACCGAAAACAATGCGCTTGACACCAAGCTGCAGGGCGGCTTCGCGGATACGCAGCGAAACACGGCGCATGTTCTCGTAACTGCCGATGAACATGCCGAAGTTACCGGCCTCAGAAGCATGACTGCTCAAAGTCCAGCTGACGCCGATTTCGTGAAACACCTTGCCGTAACCGATCAGACCATCGACGTGGGGTTCGGCGAAGAAGTCTGCCGAGGGTGTCACCAGCAGTATATCGACCCCTTTCTTATCCAGGGGATACTTGACTGCCACACCGGTATCGTCGAAGACATCTTCTTCGAGGCCTTCCAGGGTGTCAGCGATTGCGGGTCCGGGCAAACCGAGGTTATTACCGATTTTAAAAACCTTGGCGATAATCTCGTTGCAGTACTTCTGTCCGACACCAATGGAGTCGAGGATTTCGCGGGCCGCCATGGAGATCTCTGCGGTATCGATACCGTAGGGACAGAACACCGAGCAACGGCGGCACTGGGAGCACTGATGAAAGTAACTGTACCACTCATCGACCACTTCATCGGTCAGATCAGCCGCACCAACCAGTTTCGGGAAGTATTTACCCGCAAACGTGAAGTAACGACGATAGACCTTGCGCAACAGATCCTGACGCCCGACGGGCATGTTTTTAGGATCCTGGGTACCGATAAAGTAGTGACACTTGTCAGTACACGAACCGCACTTCACGCAGGCGTCCATAAACACCTGAAAAGAACGATAGCGGCTCAGAAGATCCCCCATCTTGTCGATGGCGACCTCTTTCCAGTTGTCAACCTTTTCACCAGGAAAACCCAGAGGTGCCTGGTGGTCAGGTTTTGCTACGAAGCAACTGATGTGCTTCATGGTATCGTCTACAACCTTGGGAACCTCGATGTATTCGGTCAGTTCCGGTGTTTCAAATTCAGCTCCAGCCATTTGTAACCCTCATCGGCCAAGCGTGGATTTCAGGATTCTTCGAACTTTCTAGCCCAATCGGCCAGGTGACGTTTCTCACGGGGATTGTCCACCTGGTTGCGGGTCGGGCTGAAGAATACACCTGGGATGTGCAGCAGTTTGCTGAACGGTAAGAGAATCATCAGCACAGCTACCAGTGCCAGGTGTATAAGCAGGATCGGATCCATCGGCAATTGCGCGCCACTGAATGTCCACAGACCGGTAAAGAACTGTTTAACAGCCACTACATCGGTGTGAACAACAAATGTCATCATCGCGCCGCTCATACCGATGAAAATCAGGATCAGCAGCCAAAGATAGTCGGATGGCGACGATATGTAGCGAACACGATCAACAAAGAACCGGCGCGCGAGCAATCCGAGCAGGCCAAAGACCATAGCGAATGCCGCGTACTTTCCGAAGGGTTGGATCAGCTCGATCGGCAACCAGACCGGGTTGATGAAGTAACGAACGTGACGCAGAAGGACCAGGAACAGGCCCATGTGGAACATCCAGGAAAAGATCCAGGTCCACTTGGTGCTTTTGAAGAGGCTCTCAAACAAAACCACTTCACGAAACATACGCAACACAACACCGGTTTGCGTGACAGGAGCCGGCGTTGTAGGAATCTTGAGTGGTGCAGGCACCTTGGCGTATTGAATAATCTTTCTAGCCAAGCCCACTACCAGGACGATGGTCGCTACGATAAACAGCAACGCGTAGACAGATGACATGTTCCTGCGTTCCTCAATGAATGATCAGGTCACAGGCGGGTGGTGTGAACACCACCCGCCATGTGCGTTAGGTCGCTTAGATACAGCCAGTCGGCTTCGGCAGACCTGCGAAACGGCAAGCCTGCTTACCAGGGCCGTAGGGGAACAGAGCGTACAGGTACTTGGAGTTACCCTTGTCCTTGCCCAGTTTCTTGCCAACAGCCTTGGTCAGAACGCGGACAGCCGGAGCGATCTGGTACTCTTCATAGTACTCGCGCAGGAAGTTGATGATTTCCCAGTGTTCGTCGGTCAGAGCCAGGTCGTCTTCCTTAGCCATAACTTCGGCCACGGCAGGCTCCCAATCGGCCAGATTGACCAGGTAACCTTCTTCATCGGTTTCAAAGGTTTTACCATTTGCTTCGATTGCCATATCTATTTCTCCAGATAATGTTTCAGTTGTTCAGTGAATCAATCAGACCCAGGCCTGCACTTTGTCGTTCGTCGCAGCGAGATCGACAAATTTGGCGTAATCCACGACTTCGACTCCATCGAGCAGCTTGTCTTCGGAAATGCCACGTGCCTTCAGGTCGGGACCCAATACGTAGAATTTGACACCACCCAGGGCGGTTACCTTGTCCGCCATGGAAGTGCCCTTGACCGCACCATAGATGCCGTCTTCATAGAGGAGTACGGCGCTGCCGTCTTTGGCGTGAGCCAGACAACTCTCCAGAGAAGACTTTTCAAAAGGCGATTTATTGACTGTGTGTAGGGTAGCCATTCTCAATATACTCCGACTTAGAAACTGAATATGACGTCCTGCTCATCCATGATGTCCGCCAATTCTGCGCGGGTCACCACGGTGATGGAGTCTTTTTCAGCCCAATCATCATCTTCGTCTTCATAGGTCAGGGGCATCAGATCATCGATGGTCAGCCCACGCTCTTCGAGAGATTCTTTCTCTACGAAGAGCTTGGTGACATCGTAATCGCCGAGTGCCTGATAGGTCGGGGAGAAATTTTTCATATCCACCCCGGAAGTATCCTGCCCTTTGACCAGCTGATACACACCGTCATCGAGGAAGGCCAGATGGACATCCTGATCGAATGCCGCACCGATCAACACGACTTCAAGTGACTCCCAGGCATATATGGTGCCGTAGGGAGCGCGGCGGTTGACGTACATGAATTTTTTAATCTGCTCAGACATGCTCAACCCCCATTAATCGCCGAAAACCACGAGCCGTTCGGACTGTATGCCCGCTTCAATCAGCTGACCGAGACCGGAGATACGGAACCCGTCAGCGATGTTCTGCGCACTTTTGCCGTTACGCTGCATCTCGCCTTCATCGACGATACCGCGACGTTGTGCGGCTGCCACGCAGACCACCAGATCGAGATCGTGCTTCTTAGCCAGCTCAGACCAGCGATTGACGATGTTACGATCGTCCTGCGGAGGAGTCGTGAGATTCGTACCGTTGTTCACGCCGTCATGATAGAAGAACACACGCATGATTTCATGCCCGGCCTCCAACGCGGCTTTCGTGAACTGGTATGCCGAGTCCGTTGCCTGGTGCTGGTACGGGCCTTCGTTTACCTGAATCGCAAATTTCATCAGTTTGACCTTCCTGTTAGCGTTACTCTGCCAATAACCATCGCTTAGAAGCGGATGTGAGCAGATGCGTTCAGGTTGTTACGGCTACCACGCCAGTTGTCGATGTGGTACTTGGTGAACGGCAGACCGGTCTTCTCGAAGAATTTCGGCCATCCGATACGCTCAGCCCACTCACCGATACGCTCCCAGTCTTTCGCGTCTGATTTGTAGGCGCTCAGGATCTGCTTGACGATATCGGAAACTTCCGGCCAACGCGGCGGATTGTTGGGCACACCAGCCGCAACCAGCTTGTGCAGGGTCGGCTTGGAACGGGCATTGGAGTTCTTTCCACCTACCCAGATCGCAAACTTGGAGTGCTCAGGATCATTGATCTGCATCGGCGGGCAGGGCGGGAAGCAGGCGCCGCAGCAGATGCACTTCTTCTCATCGACTTCCAGGGACGGCTTGCCGTTGACCATGGCAGGACGAATCGCAGCAACCGGGCAGCGAGCCACAACTGAGGGGCGCTCACAAACGTTCGCGACCTGGCTGTGATCGATCTTCGGCGGCTTGGTGTGCTGGATGTTGATCGCGATGTCACCCTGTCCGCCGCAGTTGATCTGGCAGCAGGAAGTGGTGATGCGCACACGGTTGGGCATCTCTTCCTTGGTGAACTCGTCGTAGAGCTCATCCATCAGGGCCTTCACGGCGCCGGATGCGTCAGTACCCGGGATGTCGCAATGCAGCCAGCCCTGGGTGTGGGAGATCATGGATACAGAGTTACCGGTACCACCGATGGGGAAACCCTCGGCCTGCAGCTTGTCGATCAGGGGCTGAACCTTGGATTCATCGCTGACCATGTATTCGATGTTGGAACGAATGGTGAAGCGAACATAGCCATCAGCGAATTCGTCAGCAATGTCCATCAGTTTGCGGATGGTGTACACATCCATCTGACGCTGGGTACCGGCGCGAACCGTCCAGATGCTGTCACCGCTCTTGGCGACGTGATGAAGAACGCCGGGACGCGGACGCTCATGCCAAGCCCACTGGCCGTAGTTCTTCTTCAGGACGGGATGCAAGTAGGGCTCCATCTCTGGAACACCACTCTCGATCGGCATACGAGGTT
>JBEVVH010000001.1:0-25345 GCA_040507245.1 Candidatus Thiodiazotropha sp. | reverse complement strand
CGACATACCTACCTCCAAAAAAATAGGGTAATTGATTCGTTGCAAGGGGCAGCCGAGCGAACCCGGCGCCCCTCTTTCAACCTGCTGTCATTCAGCAGAAAATGATTGCTTAGGCTTGACGCTCAGCCCACTTGGCCGCTTCCTCGTCCCATCCGTCGGTACGGACATAGGGATTGGTACGCGGACGCTCGATCATGTTCGGATCGATCTCGAGGCCGACACCTTCCAGGAAGTTGACCAGACCGATACGCTCGATCATCTCACCGGTACGCTCGTGCTCCAGAGCGTTCTCAGCGAAGAAGTCCAGGATCTCAGTGGCCAGTTCGCCCAGAGTCTCGAAGTCCTCTTCGGTTTCGAGCTTCATGAAAGGCACGATAACCGTACCCAGCAGGTCGCCGATTTTCAGAGTACGTTTACCGCCACACAGCAGGGTTACGCCTTTGTCGTCGCCCGGAGAAAGGGCTTTGGTCATGACGTTGATGCAGTGCATGCAGCGCACGCAGGAAGGATTATCAACCGCCAGGGTGTCGTCATCGTTCAGAGACAGGGCCTGGGTCGGGCAGCGGGTGATGACGTTGTCGATCACATACTTGCGACCGCGGGCTTCGACAAACTTCTTGACCTCTTCCTGGTCGACTTTCATGTCGTCGCGCCAGGTACCGATGGTCGCCAGGTCAGCACGCTGAACAGAGTTCATGCAGTCATTCGGGCAGCCGGATACCTTGTATTTGAACTTGTAAGGCAGAGCCGGACGATGCATGTCGTCGAGGGCGTTGTTGACCAGCATGCGCATGGTGCGGCCTTCGTCGAAGCAGGAGTTTTCACAGCGAGCGGCACCCACGCAGGACATACCGGTACGCACAGCAGGACCGGCGCCGCCGAGATCAAAACCCATCTCGTTGATTTCGTCGAAAGCGGGCTGGACGTTATCGGTGGTGCAACCCTGGAACATGATGTCACCAGACTGGCCATGGAAGGCAATCAGACCGGAGCCGTACTTTTCCCAGATGTCGCAGAACTTGCGGATGGTGTTGGTATCGTAGTGCATGCCTGGAGGCGGCATGACTCGCAGGGTGTGGAATTCAGCGGCTGCCGGGAACACAGGCTTGCCGTCTTTCTTCAACTCGGTGAAACGGGGGATGATACCGCCGCCGTAGCCGATGACGCCCACGGTGCCACCTTTCCAGTAGCCTTTGCGGGTTTCGTAGGAGGTCTCAAGCTGACCCAGCAGGTCAACCATCATGTCATTATCTTTGGCGAGACGCTTGAGGCCGGTCACGAACGAGGGCCAGGGGCCGCTCTCCAGCTGGTCAAGCATCGGGGTATCATGCATCTGTTTTGCCATCACTGTATCTCCCAATGGTCGTTTATCTAGGTCTTCAGCGTTTGACATATCCTGTTCTTCTTGGCTGAACACCAACTCGCAGAATATGGCCTGCCGACCCGCAATCGAAACCGTCACAGGCAGGGCCTGATCTACTGGGCAGCAAGTTTAGGGATTCCTAATGCAGACCTATATCCTTCCGATGGGGGGGGGGAGTAATAGTTATGACTATCCCAAATGGGATAGATGAATTTCCTTCACCTGCCCCAATAAAAATAGGATGGAATGACTAATTCCCCATATCTGAATGAGTTAAATGCTATCTCTTAGAGGTAGGTTCAATTCATACTTATCCACTTTTTCTCCATGGGATGAAATCGCGGTATAACATACAGATCAGGACTTGATCCCCTGCGGAGCTTGTTGTTCAATATTAATACCTGACTATTTTACTAAGTAATTAAACGGACAGAAAGATGCTGTACCTGAGCGAAATCATGATGAAACACCCGGAGGTCGAGAATTTCGAACAGCTCCTGGCGGTGGTCAAAGAACACTCCAAGACGGAGATCTTTTTCCGCATCGATGTGAAACCCCCCTTTAATGACACCCCCGATAACTGGGAGGACCGCCTCGAAGCGGCCTTCACATAGCCGGCCGTCACTATATATATGCGAGAAACCTTGTGAAGTACCTGGAAGCAGAAACCTTTTTAGGCGACAACGAGTGCTCTGAAGACGCGGTCAAATCCAGCAAGCTGCTGGAGTTGAAACTTCAGGAGAATCTGGAGCAGCTGGCCAACCTGCCTGACGATGCCCCGGTTTACGAACGCCTGAAACTCGAAATGGCCAATGATTACATCCTGCTGGACCTGGATCGACGGGATGAAGCCTGGCAGAGCGCCAAGCAGAGCCTAACCACGGCCCTTCAGCACGAACTCTGGAACAGCGCCGTGGAAGCCTGTGACATCATCTACCAGGCGGAACAGGAGGATGCGATCAAGGCATTGGCACAGGGCATCTGGCTCGGCGTGACCTTTCCGATCGATCCGGAACTGAGTGTCGCCATGCTGCAGCACCTGATTGACGAAACTCCGGACAACTCCGACGGCGCAGCGGTTGCCGCGGCAACCGCCTGTTACCTGGTCGGCCTGCGCGCACAGGGTCAGGAGCGAGAGGATTTGCGCTTTTTCACCAATCAGCTCCTGGGCCAGGTCGCCCGGCGTCACAGTCAGGTCGAGGAACAGGAGATATTCGACTTCTGGGTGGAGCGCATGGCTCTCAATGATCCGAGCGAGTTCCTGCCGCGTCTGGCGAAGGTGCTGGACGTGATCGTAGAGGGCGACTGGTGGTTTGACAGGGATTACCTGCGCAGCAGAATCCCCGAGGCATAAGGACGACTGGCATGTTCTGGAAAGAAGAGATCGATGAAGAGCGTTTCGTGGTCCCCGAGGACGTGGTGGATGTGATTTTCAAGATCCACTGCCCCACCCTGCCCATCGACCACGCCTGGAGTCTTTCCGATGCGATACACGAGGCGCTGCCCTGGTTCTCCGAGGAACCCCGTGCCGGACTGCACCTGATTCATGGTGCCGACTCCAAGAACGGCTGGGAGCGCCCCAGCAACAGCGATGCCCTGCTCTACCTCTCCCGTCGCACACCGCTGATTCTGCGCCTGCCCAGGGAAAGGGTCGAAGATGCCCTGTCCCGCCTCTCAGGCCAACAGTTCGAACTCATGGGTCACAAACTGGAAATCGGTGAAGGGCACACCCGTCTACTCGGCAGTACCAGCACACTCTACTGCCGGCATATGGTGGTACCTGGGGCTGACTCGGAGGAGGCCTTTCTCGAGGCCGCAGTGGGCATGATGAACGCCCTTAACCTGAGCTACAAGAAGGTACTGTGCGGTAAGGGCACGGAGTTCAAAACACCCGAGGGTACCCTTTCAAGCCAGAGCCTGATGGTTGCCGGTCTGCCCCTGGACGATTCCATAACCCTGCAGGAAGAAGGACTCGGTCCCATGCGAAACCGCGGCTTCGGCTTGTTTATTCCACACAAGACTGTTTAACATAGTCGGTTGGGTAAAGGGGACATCGGGCGGCACCGGATGGTGCGCCGATGGTGCGATAAAAACCCTTGAACCTGAATCCCTGGGTTCAGGAATAACAATCATTTTTAAGCAATATGAGGCGCTTTGCCTCGTGTTTTTTGTCAGGAGAGATCAATGTCTTACGAAGTAAACGGTAAAACCATTGAAGCAGATGCCAACGGCTATCTGGTGGATCAGGCGGACTGGAGCGAAGATGTCGCGAAAGCCATCGCTGATGAGGAAGGGGTCACCCTCTCGGAGAAGGCCTGGGACATCATCAACTATCTGCGTGATGAATATTTCAACAATGGCGGTAACCAGCCCAACGAGCGTCACATGGTCAAGCACTTCAAGGACCTGTGGTCCGACGAAGGCAAAGTGGACGCAAAGTCCCTGTATGTGCACTTCCCCAAGGGCCCGGCGAAACAAGCCAGTAAAGTGGCTGGTCTGCCGGAAACCAAGCGCAAAGGAGGCTATTGATCGATCCCCTTCGATCACATGGGATGACCCGCGCCCCTGAATTCAGGGGCTCAGCGGGTCAGGCAGACCGCCGACATCCCCCTCAGACGACAGGATGAGGGGGCATTCACCATCCAGGGCCCATTTACCATCTCTGCACCACATGCTCATCGGGGTTCGTTATTAACCCGGCCATGAGGTAGCTGACACGCCCCTGGAATGAACCCTTACACATCACTCCACATACGCAGCAGATTTGCATAGGATTTGTCCACCAAGCCTGTGGTGGGCTCATGGTCGCGATTCTTCAGCAGATCCTCCCGGGCCTGATCCAGCTCGAACAACAGCTCCCTGCGACTGGGGTCTCTTACGTAACTCTGAATCCAGGCCAACGCCACCAGACGCTCGCCCTGAGTGACCTCGGCAACATGGTGGAGGCTCGAAGAGGGGTAGATCACCGCACTCCCCGCTTTGAGTTTGACCCGCTTTTCGCCGAAGGTGGTTCGAACCACCAGTTCCCCGCCCGTATAGGTATCCGGTTCACGCAGGAAAATCGTCATGGACACATCCGAGCGAAAGCGCTGACCGCTCAACCCCATCAGGGGATCATCCACGTGATCCCCATAGGTCATGCCCGGTTCATAACGGGCAACGATGGGATCCGCCATACGGTAGGGTAAGACCGCTGATCGAAACACCGGGTTATTCCCCATGGCGCTGGTAAGGATGCGGATCAACAGCTCCATCTGCTGGGCAGTGCCTTTGAGTTCCAGGTTGTTTTTGACCTTCTTCGCCGCCATCCCTGCGGTGAGGCGTCCATCGACAAATTCGGCCTGGGAAAGTATCTGTTCGATTTTCTGCAGTTGAACCGAATCGAGCAGTCCATCTATCTCTACCAGCATTTCAAGTTCTCCTACTTATGCAGTGTTCATATTCTGTGCGGAACCTGTCCGGAAGCTTCATCTCATTGCACACAAGGCCAGGCAGTTGTAATTGTTCAGGCAGACGTAATCCGCTGCAGCGCGGACTGCATGGCCGACTCGTCGATCGGGAAAGTGAGTACCTCATCCACCCGGTAGCGGGATTTCACCTGCTCCAGGCGAGGCAGATACTTACTGTCGATAAGCACGATGATCCTGGCTTCGACTCCGTAGCGCTGCAATGTGGCCAACAGGGACTCCAGGTTGCTCAAGCGATCCCGAAACTGGGGATCCGAGTAGAACTCAGCCACCACCACCCCGGGCCGATGCCCCTTCAACCAGGACTGGGCCTTGCGCACGGAGTTGACCATTTCCACTTTGAAATGAAAACGTTGATAGAGCGGGATGAAATTGGGATAGCCACCCAACTCGACCAGAGCCAACAATTCCTGACCTTCCATACGCTTGATTTTGCCTCAAGGGAAACTGATCATAAAAGGGTTGTAATCATTAACATGTAAAAACCTTATCATGCAATTGAATCTAATCATTGATGACTGGTCGATGTATCTGGATATTCCGGATGACTATATGAAGTCCATGAAGGCTTCGTTCAGCAAAATGGATGACGACATGGACAGAGGCTGGCAGATGGGGCCCAAATGGGTCCGCAAGCTCGACACCACGCAACGTTGCCAGCTGGTCGCCGCAAAACTGCTCACCGCGCTGGAAACCAACAACGAAGCCATGGCCTTAATGATGGGGGGGTACATTGTTGACCGCCTGCCGGGCGTCAAGCAGGTCATGATCGACAACAACGGTGAGCCGGAGGAGACCCGGTTCAATTACTGAACCGATGCCCGGCAGGATCCATAGAGGTCAGAGTGGGTTGGTTTCGACCATGGTTTTGATCCGAAGTTGGGCCTGCTCGGGTTCGGATCGGTACAGCTCGATCATCTGCTGAGCGATCTCCGACCAGTGGCGCGCACCCTGCGAAATGCACTGGGCAAGCCCTTGCCAGTCGTTGCTGCCGTGCCAGTTTTCATAGGCTGAGAGGAGCCCGGGAAAAATCACTTTGCGCATCCCGGTTAGCCCGCCGATGTAGAAATGCAGAGAGGCCGCATCCTGCGACTCGAGCAGGCTCGGCAGGGTAACCAGGCAGTCGGCCCAGTGATCACGAACCGCCCGGGCCATCAGTTCAGCCGGTGAGTGACCGAGGTCGAGCAACATCTCGTTCCATGCAGTCCCGAGTACTTCACCAGCGAGATGTTCCCCTTGTTCATGAAGCATAACCGCGTCCAGCTCTTTATCCACCATTTGATCGAGGGCGCCTTCCACATTGCCCTCGAAGTCATAGTGCCCGAAGGCTCGGCCCAGGGCGTTGTCGGGACGATGCCAGCGCCAGTTCTCCAGCTTTTCCCACAGCAGCCGGCGAAAAGACTCTCGTCGGATGTAGATTTCATCGCCCTGACACATGGCGGCGGGAGAACTGAGATCGCGGGCCAGCTCACGGCCGGACACCCAGATGGACAGCCCCTCGGGCTGTTCCCGGCGCTCCAGGTGCCCGAGAAAAAACAGCGGCTTGTTCTTCGCACCGTAACCGGCACTGTATACCAGTCCCAGAGGTTCGAGCTTCTGATTAATGGCGGTGCTGTCGAAAGGATCGTAGAAGCGGTCGTTGAGCGGCAAGGGTGCAAAGCTGTCTTCGCTCAGACTCTCCCACAGGGCCTCACGGGCGGTGAGCCAGTCACCCACGGATTCATTAGCCAGGGGCGCCGTATAATCCAGACCGTTTTCCCAACGGTAGTACTCACGCATCTTCAGCAGGTAGGTGCAGAGCCCGTAGTCAGTACCGTGACGGGCATCCGAGATGTGGCAATTGTGCTGTACCGCACAGCAGAGATCGCGCAGCGTACCGCTCATGGAACAACCTCGCCAGTGGTCAGGGTTTATCACGCCTTCCTGTCAGGGTTTGGGGAAGGCATCCTTGGAAACCATGGCTACATTCTATCCCCGGGTTGATCCTTTACCACCCCTATTCTTCAGGGTATTGGATCTGGATCAGCTCGCGCAGCAGCACGGTGGCATAACAGCCCGCCGGCAGAAAGAATCTCAGCATCAGCTCATCCCCGGGCTCGAATGACCATTCCAGATCCGGCAGACATACCCTGAGCGCCCGGCGTTCCTGAGCCAAGCCGACGTGCTCCAGGCCGTTCCGCCACTCATCGAAGGGGCTCAGGGTCTCCTGTTCTAACGCCTCGGCCTGATCATGCAGCAACGGGCGCCCACGCCCCCAGAGTGGCCCGGTGGGATGAATGTCCTGCTGTTGACAACGCCGCACCAAACGTTCCGCGTCTTCGCGGTCATCGGTAAACCCGCTACGACTACCCTCCAGCATGAAGTAGTCCCCCGGAATAGGTTTGTTCCAATCACCCCGGGCGATACGTGTTGCCAGTACCTGGTTAAAAAGTTGGGAACGGACCGCAGAGATGATCAGCCCGCGCAGATTTCGCGATACACGGCGGCGGTGTCTGCTGAAAACCTCTGCAGAGCGCTCCAGGTTCTGATAACCATGACCGAAGCGCTGTTCGCCAAAATAGTTGGGCATGCCGGTATTGCGTAGATGCTGCAGGCGACTATCCAGCTTCTCAGGCTCCGTGTTCAGGGCGCGGATACGTAACTGAAAACGGTTACCCTGAAGCGCCCCGCGTCGCAGTTTCCGACGATGCCGATGCGCCGCCAGCACCTCTACCTGATCATTTTCGAAACCTTTCCAATCGGGTTCCGTCTGGCTGGGCATGCGCAGGGAAAACCACTGTGTGGTCACTGCATGACGGTCCTTGAGGCCGGCATAACTCACTTCCCCGGGCGGAATACCGGCCCAGCGGGCCAGTTCCCCCGCCAGCCACTGGGTGTTGGTGTTACGCTTGCGCACGTGCAGCAGGACGTGTTCACCCTCGCCATCCGCTTCAAAACCCAGCACTTCATCGACCTGAAAATCCTCCGCGACAGCACGTATCTGACCGTAGCCCAGAGGCGCTCCGGAAGCGATTGGCATCTCATCCAAAGTCTGCCAGTGCCGTTCACTCATCCTTGCCTTCCTGCAAAAGAACCACCGCCATCGCGGCAATTCCCTCCCCCCGTCCGGTAAAACCCATTCTTTCGGTAGTGGTCGCCTTGACATTGACCCGTTTGACCGGGACACCCAGATCTTGCGCCAGTCGCAGCTGCATATCCGAGATGTGGGGTGCGAGTCTGGGTTTTTGGGCGATCACGGTCAGATCCGCATTCACTACCTGCAGATGTTCATCACCCAGACGTTGCATGACTTGGCGTAACAGCACCCGACTGTCGATACCGGCATACTCCTCTGCCGTATCTGGAAAATGCCGCCCGATATCTCCCAGGGCAGCCGCTCCCAACAAGGCGTCACACAGGGCGTGAATCAACACATCGCCATCCGAATGTGCTTCAAGCCCCTGATCGTGGGGAATCTCAACGCCCCCCAGCACCAGACGGGTGCCGGTTGCAAATCGATGGGCGTCGTAACCTTGTCCGATGCGCATGGTTGTTCCTCTCTGGGTTGTAAATCCGCCACCCGGGGGCAGGTTAAAGAGTCATCCGGTTGGGTCGCTAATTCCTTATGTAGCGTCCCGCATTGTATCAGGACAGACTCAGCGCGCTGTAGAGACTTCAGATCAATCAGCAGGGTTGCCGGAGGGTCGCTGCGAAATCATATCGTTTGATCAAGGAATTACAGGGTTGGACAGGCGTTGTCGGTTGTGTGTCAACACCTGGCATGCCTGCCGGGGTTCGCGCTCCAAGCCATTCAGGAAAGCAAAATCAGATGATTCAACAAGTCAGCGCGGTTACCAACAAACGGATCAAAGAGATCGAACTGTTCAGAAACCTGCCAAAGCGGGTTCTTGAGTTCGTTTTGGATGAAACCCATGTGGAACATCACAACGCGGGTATCCGGATCGTCACCCAGGGTGCCAGCGACGACCAGGTACTGTATCTACTGGACGGACGCGTGACCGTCACCACCCCCGAGGGGAAGCAGGTCTCCTACCAGGCGGGCAGCCGTCTCGATCGGTTGCCTTTGAATGAAGCCAACCCTCATCATGCGGACGTCTCCAGCGCCACGGCCGTGGCGGTGCTGTGCATCCCACGGGAACTGCACACAGCAATTCGAAAACTGCCGCCGGTGACCCGGAACCGTTCCGAAAAAACCGTCTCACCAGACCATCCAGACGGACCGGAGGACACACTGTTCTGGGAGTTTCAGGAGGCGATCAGCAACAACGCCCTGGAACTGCCCAGCATGCCTGACATCACCATCCGCATTGCCAAGGTAATACAGGACAGCAACACCGACAGCGAGGATATCGCCCGGGTGTTGCAGGCGGATCCCACGGTGGCGGCGAAAATCATCAACGTGGTCAACAGTGCCGCCTATCGCGGAAAGAAACAGATCGACAACCTGCCGGATGCGGTAACTCGCCTGGGACGTTCAGTGACCCACAACCTGGTGATCAGTTTCGCGCTAAGCAAGCTGTTTCACAGCCGCTCAGAAGTGCTGAAACAGCGCATGGTGAAATTGTGGAAACATGTCAGCTATGTTGCGCCGATCTGTCACGAACTGGCCAACGTCACCCCGGGGCTGGCCCCGGATCAGGCCCTGCTGTGCGGCTTGCTGCACGATATCGGGGCACTGGCAATTCTCGGAACTGCCCGCAGCAAACCCGAATTATCAGAAAATCCGGAACTGCTTGACCGGGTCATAAAAAATCTCAAGGCCGAAGTCGGCGCGATGGTGCTCAGAAAGTGGGAGTTTCCCGACTACTTCGTCCAGGCCGCCCTGCACGCCGAAGACTGGATGGAGGACATCAGCGAGGATCCGGACTACGTGGATCTGGTGGTGGTTGCCCAGTTGCACGCTTTTGTAGGCACACCGATGATGAGCCGGCTGCCGCGACTCGACCTGGTGCCCGCGTTCCACAAACTCGCACTGGGCAAGCTGACTCCCCGCCACTCGATCGACATTCTGGACAATGCCAAGGATCAGATCAGGGAACTGAGGGAGTTGCTGAAAATCACCTGATCGATCGTCACAGGTAGAACTCGGCCAGTGCCAGGTCCTCCGGCCGGGTGATCTTGATGTTCCCGGGGGACCCCTCCACCATCAGCGGCTGGTGACCCAATGCTTCCAGCGCACTGGCCTCATCCGTTACCTGCCCACCCGACTCGATCACCCGCTCCAGGGCTTCGGTCAACAACCCCAGGCGGAACATTTGCGGGGTGAAGGCGCGCCATAGACGATCCCTTGACCGGGTTCCTGTGACCTGCCCGTCCACATCGACCTCTTTGATGGTATCGGTCACGGGTATTCCCAACAGCCCACCCACCGGATGCTCACTGAGCCGTTCGATCAGTCGATCGAGATCCTCATGGGCCAGACAGGGACGTGCGGCATCGTGGACCAGCACCCAGTCATCCGCTGCCGCGTGTTCCAGCACCACTCGCAGGGCATTGAGGACGGAATGACAACGCTCCTCTCCTCCGGTCACCCGTATGACCCGGGGATCCCGGGCATGCTCGCAATCCTCCCAGTGGACATCTTCCACCGACAGAGCGACAAACACGGTATTGATGAGAGGGTGACGCAACAGGCGTGCCAGGCTGTGATCGATGACCCTTCGTCCCGCGAGGAGACGATACTGCTTAGGAATCTCGCCGCCCATGCGCCGTCCGACACCGGCGGCGGGGACCACGGCCCAATAGCGTATGGGGGTCATGGCTTGGCCTCGTCCGGCGTGACCACCTGATAGAAGGTTTCACCCTCCTTGATCATTCCCAGCTCACTGCGGGCACGCTCCTCGATGGCGGCCTTACCACTGCGTAGATCCTCGACTTCCGCCTGCAGGGCACGGTTGCGCTTGCGCAGCCCTACCAGCTCCTGCTGCAGCGCTTCGATCTCCACCTTCAGATTACTGACCTCGGCCAGGCTGCCTTCACCTACCCAAAGGCGATACTGCAGGAACAACAGCAATACCGGGAGCAGAGCAATCACGATACGCATGGATCAGGCCGCTCCCAACCTTTCCCTGTCAGGACAGACGTCCCGGATCAGGTGATCGAAACGGGAAAGGCGTCCTTACCCGCGAATACGGCTTCGTCACCCAGTTGATCCTCGATACGCATCAATTGGTTGTACTTGGCCACCCGGTCGGAGCGTGAAAGCGAACCGGTCTTGATCTGGCCTGTCGCGGTGGCCACCACCAGGTCCGCGATGGTGGTATCCTCGGTTTCACCGGAGCGGTGAGAGACCACCGAACTGTAACCGGCGTCCCGGGCCATCGCGATGGCGTCCAGGGTCTCGGTCAGGGTGCCGATCTGATTGACCTTGATGAGGATCGAATTGGCGATATTCTCATCGATGCCCCGTTTGAGGATCTTGGTATTAGTGACGAACAGATCGTCACCCACCAGCTGAACCCGCTGACCCAGCTTTTCGGTCAACAGCTTCCAACCGTCCCAATCGCTCTCATCCATGCCATCCTCAATGCTGATGATGGGATACTGGTCCACCCAGGCGGCGAGATAATCGGCGAACTCCGCAGCACTGAACTTTCGTCCCTCGGAGGCCAGGTCGTAGACCCCGTCCTTGTAGAATTCGGAGCTGGCGACATCAAGCCCCAGGTAAATGTCCTTACCCGCGCTGAAGCCGGCCTTGTTGATCGCCTCGAGAATCACCTCGATCGCCGCTTCGTTGGACGGAAGATTGGGGGCAAAGCCGCCTTCGTCACCGACCGCGGTGGCCATACCCCGTCCCTTGAGAACACTCTGCAGGGCGTGGAAGACCTCGGCGCCGTAGCGCACCGCTTCCCGGATGGATCCGGCGCCCACCGGCAGAATCATGAACTCCTGCAAATCGACGCTGTTATCCGCGTGCGCCCCGCCATTGATGATATTCATCATTGGCACCGGCAACCGGTATGGCCCCACAGAAAGTGAGCGATATAGGGGCAATGCCCGCTCCTGAGCGGTGGCGTGGGCCGCGGCCAGGGACACACCCAGCAGGGCATTGGCGCCTAGCTTGGCCTTGTTTTCAGTGCCATCCAGATCCAGCATGCATTGATCGATGCCGGCCTGATCCTCCGCGTCCATACCCATCAGCGCGTCGCGAATCGGACCGTTGACATGGGAGACCGCTTTGAGCACCCCCTTCCCCAGGTATCGGCTCTTGTCGCCATCACGTAATTCGAGGGCTTCCCGGGATCCGGTGGACGCACCGGAGGGCACCATGGCCCGTCCAATCGCACCTTCCGCGGTGATGACATCGGCTTCGATGGTCGGATTTCCTCGTGAATCGAGAATCTCTCGTGCACGAACATCAACGATTTCGGACATAGTCACTCCGTATGATTTTTAGCTTTAAATTCTGTTGCAAACCGGCCTTCAGCGCATTTGCACCACCCCCGGTTCTCCCATATAGGGAGTGACAGGATCGGTTCCAGGTGGTTCAACCCGTATCGGGTTCTACACTAGAGCTGCGTCTCAACCAGGCCTTTGCCTTTAACCAGTCTGTCCATCTCCACCAGGGTCTCCAACAGGTCACGCATGCGCGGCAGCGGCCAGGCGTTGGGACCATCACTCAGAGCCTGATCCGGATTTGGATGGGTTTCCATGAACAATCCCGATACCCCGGCCGCCACAGCAGCGCGCGCCAATACCGGTACAAATTCTCTCTGGCCACCGGAACTCTTGCCCTGCCCCCCGGGTAATTGCACCGAGTGGGTGGCATCGTAGACCACAGGACAACCGGTTTGTCTCATGATCGCCAGGGAGCGCATATCCGACACCAGATTGTTATAGCCGAATGATACACCACGTTCACACACCATGATCTGCGGGTTTCCGGCCGCCCGGGCCTTCTCCACCACGTTGACCATATCCCAGGGGGCCAGAAACTGCCCCTTTTTGATGTTCACCGGCAAACCCTGGCGGGCCACCTGCTGGATAAAATTGGTCTGCCGACACAGGAATGCCGGGGTCTGCAGCACGTCCACGCAGGCCGAGACTTCGTTCAGAGGAGTATCTTCATGCACATCGGTCAGCACCGGGACACCGATCTCTGCCCGCACCTTTTCAAGGATCCGCAGGCCCTGCTCCATGCCCGGCCCCCGATAACTCTCCACTGAGGACCGGTTCGCCTTGTCGAAAGAGGATTTGTAGATGAACGGGATGCCCAACTCACCGCACAAGGCCTTCAGTTCACCCGCCGTATCGATAACGAGCTGCTCACTTTCGATCACGCAGGGCCCGGCGATGAGAAACAGCGGCTGGTCCAGCCCCGCTTCGAAAGTACAGAGTTTCATGCCCGGGAATCCCGATGTTGTCGCGCAGCCTCGATAAACCCGGAGAACAAGGGATGTCCGTAGCGGGGGGTCGAGGTGAATTCCGGATGAAACTGACAGGCCACGAACCAGGGGTGTTCCGGGATCTCCACAATCTCGACCAGTCGTCCGTCCACCGAGCGTCCCGAAACCTTCATGCCTGCGGTGACGATGTCATCCAGGTAACTGTTGTTGAACTCGTAACGGTGCCGGTGGCGCTCAACGATCACATCTTTGTCATACAGCTGGTGGGTCAGGCTGTTCGGCTGCAGGCGGCATTGCTGCCCCCCCAGGCGCATGGTACCGCCCATGTCGGACTGTTCGTTGCGGGTTTCCACCTTACCATCCGCGTTCAGCCATTCGGTGATCAGACCGATCACGGGGTTCGGCGAAGAGCGGTCGAACTCAGTACTGTGGGCACCCTCCAGATTGGCCACATGACGGGCGAATTCGATCACCGCCACCTGCATCCCGAGACAGATTCCAAGATAGGGCACACGTTGTTCACGGGCATATTGAACGGCGGCAATCTTACCTTCCACACCGCGGTTGCCGAAACCACCCGGCACCAGGATGGCATCCATACCCTCGAGGATTCCGGTTCCGCTTTTTTCGATCTGTTCGGAATCCACATAGTGGATGACCACCTTGTTGCCGGTGTGTACGCCCGCATGCACCAGTGCCTCCGAAAGGGATTTGTAGGCCTCGGTGAGATGGACATACTTGCCTACCATCGCGATCTGTACCTCACCCTTGAGGTTGTCCAGTCCGTCGAGGAATGCCTGCCACTCGGACAGGTCCGCCGGGGGCAGATCAAGATTGAAGCGTTGATTCACCAGTTCGTCCATGCCCTGGGCATGCAGCAATACCGGTATGCGGTAGATGGAATCGGCATCCACAGCAGAGATGACCGCCCTCTCCGGCACATTGGTGAACAGGGCGATCTTCTGCCGTTCCCCTTCCGGCAAGGGTTGTTCGGAACGGCATACCAGGATATCCGGTTGTATGCCGATCGAGCGCAGCTCCTTGACCGAGTGCTGGGTGGGCTTGGTTTTGATCTCCCCGGACGCCTTGATGTACGGCACCAGGGTGAGATGCATGTACATGGTCCGTTGCGGACCCATCTCCACCCCCATCTGGCGAATCGCCTCGAGGAAGGGTAGTGATTCGATATCGCCCACGGTGCCGCCGATCTCGACCAGACAGATATCCTTGTCGGCGGCGCCCAGCAGGATGCTCTCCTTGATCTGGTTGGTGATATGGGGAATGACCTGGACCGTACCGCCGAGATAGTCCCCGCGGCGCTCCTTGCGGATCACGCTTTCGTAGATCTGTCCGGTGGTGAAATTGTTGTTGCGGCCCATGGTGCTGCGGATGTAGCGCTCATAATGCCCCAGGTCCAGGTCCGTTTCGGCCCCATCATCGGTGACAAAAACCTCCCCGTGCTGGAAAGGGCTCATAGTGCCGGGATCCACGTTGATATAGGGATCCAATTTGATCATCGTGACGTTGAGCCCGCGAGCCTCGAGGAGTGCCGCGAGTGATGCCGATGCAATGCCTTTGCCCAGGGAAGAGACAACGCCGCCCGTAATGAAAATGAAACTGATCATGGAGTTCTGCTGCCAGGTTAGAGTGCCGGGAAATGGGAATATGGACGGGAGTAAACAGTATCAGATACGCCCCTATCTCTCAATCTCGGAGGGCACGAGCGGAGCAATCCTGCCTGATTCAATCCATGGTTGAATCTGAACACCCAAGGACTATAATCGATGGGCGTACCACGCAAATAACAACTAACTGAAAAGAATGACCCAGAGTCCTTCGACGGTTGGCCCAGGAGCGGCTAACGCCTCCACCTCCCGATCCTGACAAACGGGTTGTTTTGTTTCAGAAATCACGTCGTTATTGAAACCATCTTTGAGAGGAAGAAAGCATGATGAAATTTGCTAAAGTTCTGAGTGTCGCCGCACTCGTCGCCGTTTCCACCAGTGCCTCCGCTTGGTGGGGTCCGGGTTGGGGCAACGGTAACCGCGGCTGGAACAATGACGGCTGGGGCGATGGCTGGGGTGACGGCTCCGGTGATTTCAGCTTTGGCATGAACGGTAATGCTCGTGGTTCCGGCTATGGTCGTGGCAACAACTACTACCGCGACTATTATGGCTATGGCCCGTATGGCTATGGCGCTCCTTACGGCTACGGCGCTCCTTACGGTTACGGCGCTCCTTACGGCTATCCGGCTCCGGCAGCACCTGCTGCTCCGGCACCGGCTCCTGCCCAGTAAGCCGATCCGTCACGACGGAGAAAAAGCCGGCGTCAACGCCGGCTTTTTTGTGCCTGGTCTTCCATATACCTCAGCATGAAGGGCTCACATGGCAGACAGGATGTGTCGTGTAAGCAACCCAAAATGGGATGCATTACCCAAAATCGACAACCACTGACCAAGCGGCAGTAATCCACCCCGATCAAGACTCGCCCAATCCTGTCCAGGATTAATAAAAATAGCGAAACGACTTGATCTGCATAAAGATTTTCTGGAAGAATAGCTCCGATGAGTTGGTACTCCTTCAGTGCGACAGGGACAGGATCGACGCGTCGGAGACCGGGAACAGACAGACCATCAGGCATGGTTCCCATCGGGCGCACCTGCAGGGAGCCTCCAGGATGTGATTGTTTGGCAGGTGTACCATCCCCGTTGCAGGTACGCACCCGTTGTGCTGGAGCATATTCTTGACTAACAGAAAAGTTGTCTCTTTCGAAAACATCAAAGTCGCCTGTAAAGACTGCAGCCTCTCCACGCTTTGTCTCCCCATGGGACTGACACCTGATGACGTGGAGCGCCTGGACAGCATCATCAAACGGGAACGCCCCTATCATCGAGGTGACCATCTTTTCCGGGGTGGCGACCGCTTTCACAGCCTGCGTGTGATCACCAGCGGTTCAGTCAAGACCTATACCCCCAACGAAGATGGTGGCGAGCAGGTCCTCGGGTTCCATCTGCCCGGCGAGTTGATCGGACTCGATGCGATACAGGATGATCACCATACCTGCTCGGCCGTCGCCCTGGAGACCACCGCAGTCTGCGAAATCCCCTTCTCCCAGCTTGAATCCCTCAGTTCAATCATGCCCAGTCTGCAGCATCAGATGTACCGGTTGCTCAGCCGCGAAATCGGTCAGGATACCGAAATGCTGACCCTGCTGGGCAAGAAAAGCGCCGAGGAACGACTGGCAACCTTTCTGCTGAGCTTCTCAGAGCGCTTCAAACAGCGGGGATTCTCGGCCAGCGATTTCTTTCTCAGCATGTCGCGACATGAAATCGGCAACTACCTCGGACTGGCAGTCGAAACAGTCAGCCGGTTGTTCACCCGTTTCCAGGACGATCAACTGCTTCAGGTGGAACGCAAACACGTCCAGTTGCTGGACATCCCCCGGCTGTATCAGTTGGTGCAGGGTGGTGACAGCGCCAAACCCTCCCAGTCACGGGGCTGACGACAAGAACTCCAGCCATTCAAGCAGGACATTTCAATCCTTCACAAGTCGATTGGTCAGTGGCTGATCCGGCAGGATATTGCTGATCAGACAGGAGCTATTGAGGCTGGCCGCTGCGCAGCCACACACAGGCTTCACCCATCTGCATGAGCTGACGCGTATGGGCTTCGATCTCCTGACCGCTGGCTTGGACAACCTTGAGGGGGGGGCGACTGGATGGCAAACGCTGAATATTATCCACCGTTGCATTACTGCCTGCTGCCGACGAGACCGCATCGTCCAGTGACAGTGCGGTCTGCCCACCGGTCATCCTCAGATAGACATCCGCCAGAATCTCCGCATCCAGCAAGGCGCCATGCAACTCCCGGTGTGAGTTGTCGATATCGTAGCGTTTGCATAATGCATCCAGACTGTTGCGTTGCCCCGGATGCATCCTTTTCGCCATCACCAGGGTATCGGTGACCGCACACAATTCGTCAATGCTCAGGGTGCTGCGCATGAACTTGAGTTCATGATTGAGGAACCCTACGTCGAAGGGAGCATTGTGAATGATCAGTTCCGCGCCGCGAACGTAGTCGACGAAATCATCCACCACATCGCAGAACCTGGGTTTGTCGGCCAGGAACTCGTTGGTGATCCCGTGCACCTCTATGGCGCCGGCATCGATTTCCCGGTCCGGCTGCAGAAACTGATGGAAATTGTTGCCGGTCAATCGCCGGTCGATCAGTTCGACACAGCCGATTTCAATGATCCGGTGACCCTGTTCCGGTTCCAGACCGGTGGTTTCGGTATCGAGTACGATCTGTCTCATCAACCGTTCATCTCTTCAATACCACGGTTGGCCAGTCGATCTGCCAGTTCGTTCTCCGTATGCCCCGCATGCCCTTTGACCCAATGCCACTCCACCTGGTGTTTGGCCACTTCCTGATCCAGCACCCGCCACAGATCGGCATTTTTTACCGCCTGTTTCGAGGCGGTCTTCCAACCGTTGCGTTTCCAATTGTGGATCCACTGGGTGATGCCGTTTTTCACATACTGGGAATCGGTGGTCACCCGCACCTGACTGGGGCGCTTGAGTTGCTGCAATCCCTGGATCACAGCCATGAGTTCCATGCGATTGTTGGTTGTGTCGGGTTCTCCGCCGTACAGCTGTTTTTCGTGTTCAGCGTAGCGCAGCACCACACCCCAGCCCCCAGGACCGGGATTGCCTTTGCAGGCGCCATCGCTGAAGAGTTCTACGAGTCGGGTCATTCGAGTCCGTTTCTGATGGTAGGCTCAGCGGCCGTGGGCAGGACACGCTTTTTGACCGTCCACTTGGGACGGATGGGAGTCAGGGTCGCGACCCGTTTTACCGCGTGTATGATATACACCCCGCCCAATTTCGGGTAGACCCGTTCCCCCAATCGTTCCATGAACTGCAGTTTCTGCATCACCCCCGGACTGTTCAACGGGGGGCGAAAATGGAGATAGCGAAGCTCCAGCAGATCGAATCCGAGCAGTGCCAGCCAGTCCGTAACCCGACCGCTGCTGAAGAAGTGTCCACACCAGGGCATGGCATTCGAGCGCAGGCGCATCAGACGCCATACACCCCATTGGCTCCAGGGATTGAAACCGCTTATCAGGACCTTGCCCTCGGGAATCAGCACCCGCTCCACGTCCCTCAACAGCTGATGAGGATCTTTGGAGAAATCCAGGGTATGAGGAAGCAGCACGCCATCGACACTATCCCCCGCGAACGGCAGCCGGGTCGCATCCGCGATGATTTGTGAGCCTTCCCGCTGTGAATCCAGTCCCATCACCACATGATTCCGGGCAGGGCACCGCTGTAACAGGTCCTCACCTGCCCGCAACTGTCCCAACTGGACCACATGGTAGCCGAACATGGCATTGATGAAGGGTTCGAAGCGGGTTGCTTCCAAATCCGCCAACCCTCTGCCTAAATCATTATCAAACCATTGTTTGAGCTGATTTTGTCGGTAGGATTCCATTTTTCGCAGTTTATTTTGCCGCATTGGTCAAGGTATTGGCTTTGCTACCGACACAAGTGTCAGGTAACCTGTGTGGTTATCGCCCTGAAACATGCCGGGATGGGTTCCGGTTACGCTGTTGCATCCTGGGACCCCGCTCGCGTGGATTTGTGCGATCTTGGAATATTGCAGGATCACTACGTCACGGTCAGGTCATCGCGACATTCGGCCTTACGGCCGGTACGCTTTGGTTTCTGAACCCGTGCACATGCAGGGCCGACTCAGTTCACAGATGGCTCAGGTGTCGTTGTTCGCAGGGAGTATTCAATATGGAAATCATACACGGCTCTGTTACCATTTTCCTCACTATTCCAGTATGTCAATTACAAGCTCGAACAAACAGTTACCGCTCAAACACCCGGCCCCGCTGATCATGAACCTGCTGTTCACCTGTCTGCTGGCAGCCTGTCAGTCTCTGCCCACCGCGGAGAAGGCCGAACTATGGGACGAAGCCAAGTTTGCGCAACTGCCGGCTGAGACCCTGCAGATCCAACCGGCAGCAGATTCCGACCAGCTCACCCACGAAACCATGCCCGAAGTTGCGGTTGAACTGCAAACAGTCATCGCATCGATGCAGGAACCCCTGCCCGAGGGTCTCTGGGAACGTATGACCGGAGCCTACAGCCTGACCATACCGGACAACGTACGTATCACCCGAGAGTTCGACTGGTACCAAAACCATGCACAGTACCTGGAGCGTATCCAGGAGCGCGCCGCGCCTTTCCTCTATTTCATTCTTGATGAGATCGAGAAACGTGACATGCCCACGGAAATCGCCCTCCTGCCAGCGGTCGAAAGTGCCTTCCGGCCGTTTGCCTATTCACCGGGCCGGGCCGCAGGAATGTGGCAGTTCATACCCGGCACCGGACGACAGTTCGGGTTGAAACAGAACTGGTGGTACGACGGACGCCGGGACGCGGTCAGCTCCACCCGGGCGGCGCTGGATTACCTGGTCTCACTGAGCCGGCAGTTTGACGGAGACTGGGAACTCGCCCTGGCAGCCTACAACTCCGGTGCCGGCACGGTGCGAAGAGCGATTTCACGCAACCAGAAGAAAGGCAAACCAGTGGATTTCTGGTCCCTCGAATTGCCGGATGAAACCAGTGCCTATGTACCGCGGCTACTGGCCCTGGCACGCATCTTCCGGGATGCCGGTGAGTTGGGGATCGACCTGTTGGAGATCCCCGACGAGCCTTACTTCACCACAGTGGACATCCAATCCCAACTGGATCTGGCCCTGGCCGCCGAGATGGCGGATATCACCCTTGACGAGTTGTATCTGCTGAATGCGGGATTCAACCGCTGGGCCACTGACCCTGATGGCCCCCATCAGTTGACCCTGCCAATCGATCGCGAAGCCCGCTTCACAGAGCAACTTGCTGCGCTCCCCCCGGAGAAACGTCTCTCCTGGACCCGCTACAAGATCAAATCCGGTGATGCACTCAGCACCATCGCCCGACGCTTTGACACAACCACCGAACTGCTGCGGGATGTGAACAAACTTAACGGTAATAGCATCCGCGCCGGTCGTCACCTTTTGATTCCGGTCGCCAGCAAGAGTCTGGATCAGTATGCACTCACCCAGACTCAACGCAAAAGCGCCATTCAGAATCGTCAGCGCAAAGGCCAGAAGGTTCACTACCGGGTAAAAACGGGAGACAGCCTATGGACCATTGCCCGGGCGCACAAGGTCAGCTACAAAAAGCTCGCAGCCTGGAACGGCATGGCCCCTGGGGACCCTTTGAAAACCGGCCAAAAACTGGTCATCTGGGTCAAACCGACCTCCTCCAAAGGCAAGGTTTCCATGATCGACCTGCAGCCATCGGCGATCCAAAGCCGGCTTCACTATAAGGTGCGTCCCGGGGATTCACTGTCCCGCATCGCCGAGCGCTTCAAGGTTTCGGTGAATGATCTCAAACGCTGGAACACCCTTGACGACAAGTATCTGAGACCGGGCCAGAGCCTCAATCTCTACGTGGATGTCACCGAACAGACCCTCTGAACACCGCCCGGGACGTCTGATCCTGCCAAGTTGATGAATCGAATCCGATCGAAACCCTATTTAACGTGTGGTTTTTGACCTGAATCAAGAAATCGAAGGGTTTTTTTGACACCTCCCGGCAGCCTGAAGGAGTATCGCTGCTGGCTACCCTGCCTAACTGAGGTGTCATCGATGAGTAACGAGTGTCGCTTGAGAGACGGTGCGGAATTGAATCTGCCCGATGTTGAAAAAATCGCCCTGGCGCTGAAATCCCTGGCCACCTATTCCATGTTGGCCTATGAGCATGATGACGATCCCCAAGACCTGGACGAAGTGGTTCAGGACGGATTGGACGCGATTGACCGGCTGTTCAGCTGCTGATTCCGCTTGCAGCAAGATTTAACAGGTTGTTGAGGTTCGCCCGGATTCAAAAGCCCATGCGGCCCTACTGAGCAGAACCTCATCAGCCTGTTAAAGATTCCTGCCTGCCCTCAACCCACAATTTTCAGAACAGGTGATGGCTCCTCCCCAGCAGGATTGCGCCATTGCTCGGGAGCATCCGGAAACACCACCAGAGTATCCAGGTTAAGTCGCACTCCCAGTTGATCACCGATATCAAACGGCCGTTGACTGCGCACCCGGCATGGCACGCGAGCTCCGCTGGGCAATCCAAGGGTATAGAGATAATCAGCCCCCTGAAACACCCGTTCGAGGATTTCCAATTTCATGGGACTTGCCTCGTCGTGGCGCAACGCATCGGGTCGAATCAGCAATTGAACGGGCTGACCTGCAACCAAATCTTGTGTTCCCAGCCCCTTGACCCGGCCGAGTTCGGAGTCGATCCAACCGTCCCCGATCACCCGGCCTGAGAGCCGGGCACCCTCACCGATGAAATCCGCGACAAAGCGGTCCTGCGGATGATGATACAAGGCGTATCCCGTATCCCATTGCCTGAGCCTGCCTTCACCCAGAACGCCAATCATATCCGCCAAAGCAAACGCCTCCTGCTGGTCATGGGTAACCAGAATGGCGGTAACCGCTTCGCGTTTCAGAATCGCACGAATCTCCTGCGCCAACTGACCGCGCAGCTCCACATCCAATCCGGAGAAGGGCTCATCAAGGAGCAGAATCTCGGGTTTCGGTGCTGACGCCCGAACCAGGGCAACCCGCTGCTGCTGTCCCCCCGACAGCTGATGTGGAAACTGTGCCCCATAGCCGCTCAATCCCACCAGCTCGAGTAATGTCCTCACCCGATCACGGCGATCCCACGCCTTCATGCCACGCAGACCGAACGCCACGTTATCCTCAATGTTGAGGTGCGGGTAGAGGGCAAAGTCCTGGAACACCATGCCTACCCGCCGCTTCTCAGGGGCCAGGGTACGCCCGGGGTGGGAGACTCGGGTACCGTGAAGGTGAATCTCACCGGCAGAAACCGGTTCGAACCCGGCAATGGCCCTGAGCAGGCTGGTTTTACCGCATCCGCTGGGGCCCAGCAGGCTGGCAATTTCACCCCGATGCAAGGCGAAACTTACCTCACTGACCACCGGCTCATCGGCATATCGGACCGAGACGTCTTTGACTTCAAGTTGACTTGGCATGGCGTGACCGTGTGATGGATCGACTCAAAAGGATAAGCGGCAGAATACCGACCGCGACAATACTCAGGGCGGCATAAGCAGCATCCGCCAGGCGTTCATCGGAAGCCAGCTCGTAGGCCCGTACGGAGAGCGTATTGAAATTGAAGGGTCTGAGGATCAGGGTGGCCGGCAGCTCCTTGAGCACGTCGACGAATACCAGCAACAGGGCAGTCAGCAGGCTGCCCTTGAGCATCGGCACATGAACCCGGCGCAGGATCTCCCGGGGTCCGCTGCCCAGGGAGCGGGCCACCTCGTCCATCGAGGGACGGATCTTACCTAAGCCCGCCTCCACGGTCTGCAATGAAACCGCCAGAAAACGCACCAGGTAGGCAAACAGCAGTGCTACCAAAGTACCGCTGAGCAACAGACCACTCGACCAGCCGAACTGGGCCCGCATCCACTCATCCATTTGGTTGTCCAGAGCCGCGAACGGGATCATGACCCCAATGGCAATCACCGTTCCGGGTATGGCATAGCCCATGGATGCGATCCGCACCGCCGAGGCCACCAACCAGCCTCCCTGAAGGCGACGCGCATAGCCGAAAAACAGGGCCAGCATCAGGGCCAGCAGGGCGGCAACGCCCGCCAGCAACAGACTGTTCAGGATAAGCTCCAGAAACTGCCCATCCAGCCGTTCCTCGGCAGTGGTCAATGCCCAGGTGAGGAGTTGACCGGAAGGCAGCAGAAATCCGAAAAACAGGGTTCCACCACAGATCATCCAGGCGCCCCACGCCTGTCCGCGGCTCAGCCGGAACCGGTCCAGCCCCTGATGCCTCTGGGTGGTATGGTGATATCGGGCGCGACGCCGGGAACCCTTTTCCATCAACACCAGGGTGAACACGAACAACAGCAGCACTGCGGAGAGCTGCGCAGCGGCGGCGGCATTGTCCAACCCATACCAGGTACGAAAGATGCCAGTGGTGAAGGTGCTGACACCAAAATACTGCACGGTACCGTAGTCGGCCAGGGTTTCCATCAATGCCAGGGACAGGCCCGCCACGATGGCGGGGCGCGCCATTGGCAGCGCCACCTTGAAAAAACTCCGCCAGGGTCCGTTACCGAGGGTACGGCTCACATCCAGCACACACAGGGACTGGTTCAGGAATGCCGCGCGGGCCAGCAGATAAACATAGGGATAGAGCACCAGGGTCAGCATCAGCACAGCCCCACCCAGGGAGCGGATTTCCGGAAACCAGTAATCGCCATAGCCCAACCCGGTGACCCCCCTGAACCAGGATTGCATAGGCCCGGCAAAGTCGAACAGACCGGTATAGGTATAGGCGATGATATAGGCCGGAATCGCCATCGGCAGCAACAGGGCCCACTCAAACACCCCACGCCCGGGAAATTCACACATGCTGGTCAGCCAGGCGGTGCTTACACCCAGGCACAAAACGCCGCAGGCCACCCCAAGCATCAACAGCAGGGAGTTGACCACATAATCCTTGAGGGTGGTTTCCACCAGGTGCCGCCATACCTCCCCGGAGGGTTCGAACAGGTATCCCGCCACCACCAGCACCGGCAACGCCAGAACAACAGCCAGCACGCCGGCCCCGATACCCCACAGGTTGATGCTAGGTCTGGAAAGAACCGTGGTCGCGGTCATCATCAGACACTCCGGAATCCATCAATCAGCGTCCCAACCATGACAACCTGTCTATTTCCACCCGGCCCGATCCATGATCCGAACCGCTTCGGGATTGAAGCGACCGAGTTGACCCAGATTGAGTCCGTCCTTCTTGAATTCACCCCAGCTTGCGAGCAGTTCGCCAGGGGGGACATCATCACGCACCGGATACTCCCCATTGGTTTTCGCATACCAGGCCTGGGACTCCGCGTTGACCAGAAACTCGAGCAGTTTGAGCGCCGCTTCCGGATGCTTCGCGGATTTGATCACCGCGGCACCACTGATATTCACGTGGGTGCCCCGCCCTTGCTGATTGGGCCAGAAGACCCCCATCTGTTCGGCGGCCTGGCGTTGATGTGCGTCTTTGTGAAGTCAGCATCCCTGCCAGGTAGTAGGTATTGGCGATAGCCAGGTCACACTGGCCCGCCGCAGCCGCCAGGATCTGGTCACGATCACCTCCTTTGGGTTCTCGGGCAAACTGGGGCACAAAGGCCTTAGCCCACATCTCAGTGGCGTCGGCCCCATTCGCGGCGATCATCGACGCGACCAGAGACTGGTTGTAGATGTTGCCGGAGGAGCGGATACAGATGCGGCCTTTCCATTCTGGCTCGGTAAGCGCTTCGTAACTCGACAGGGTCTTGGGATCGACACGCTGCTTCACATACAGGATCGGGCGCGCCCGTAGGGATAGACCAAACCAGTGACCCTGAGGATCGCGGTATTGCATCGGAATCGTGGAGTCCAATATCTCAGATGTGACAGCCTGGGTGACCCCCGCTTCCTTGGCCCTGTGCAGACGTCCTGCATCGGTGGTAATCAACAGATCCGCCGGCGTATTCCGGCCTTCTCTCTGCAGACGATGCAACAGGGCATCGGCCTTGCCTGTGACCAGATTGACTTTGATCCCGGTTTCTGTGGTAAATCGGTCCAGCAGCGGTTTGATCAGGTTTTCTTTCCTTGCGGAATACAGGTTGACCTCTGCATCCTGGGCGGCGAAAGTCGGCAGGGTCAGGCATGACATCAGTGTCAGCGTGACCAATCGTTGAAAGTAAGACACTCAGGCCTCCGTAACTCAATAAATGACAATAGATTACAAATGATAACGATTCGCATTTTATTATCAACACTCACATTGACAGGGATAATCAGCCCGGGACCCCGGGATCATGAAAACGCGTGAGCGACGCCACGGAATCACCCTGGTGTTAACCGGACAGGGTAAGGGTAAATCATCGAGTGCCTTCGGCATGGTGTTTCGAGCCGCTGGCTGGAATATGAAGGTGCTGGTGGTGCAGTTCATCAAGGGCAACAAGCGAGTCTTCGATCTCATGAAAGATTTTGGGACATCCAAGTCCACCAAAATCGATTCGATCTTTGACAGCCTATTAGTGCCCCGG